>NZ_CP021647.1:727500-1027500 GCF_002208135.1 Pseudoalteromonas piscicida | reverse complement strand
ATTGCGCAGGTCTCATGAAAATCTTGTGGACTATAGATAGGATATTGTTTGTTGCCAAAAGCGTTACCCGCAACTCCGGTGCCGCTGCCATGGGCCATGTGGTTTATAACGGCATCAACATAGATGTCTACTCCGGCAGATTTACACCTCGCGACCATATCGGCAAATTCGGCTCGACTTCCACTACGACTCGTAATCTCATAACTGACTGGCTGATAACGAGTCCACCATTGGTCCCCTGTAATATGCTCATTGGGTGGCGATACTTGCACAGCCGCGTAGCCTTTTGGCCCCAAAAACGTTTCACATTCCGTAGCAACATCTGCCCAAGACCACTCGAATAAATGAACGAATGTTGTTGGGTCGCCTTCAGCGGCATGTGCAGGTGTAATGCAACTGGATGCTAACAACACCCCCGCTGCAATTTGGTTTAGTTTTATATTTTTCATTATTGCGCCTCTTATTCACACGAGATTAACAATATAGAATTCCTAGCTAAGCAATCTACTGAATACGTATGCATAAGTTTTACTAAAAAGTAGATTTACTAAGACATAACATAAACACCGAGTAGTATTTCAGCTTCAGTAATGAATCAACTCCTCTAGCAACTGAATCCATGCTCACCATGTACGAGAACAATTAAATTGCAATTAACAAAGCAATAACCATTAAATAATTACATGAATATGAAGTTTAAAACCCAAAAAAGAAACATTAAAAAGTAATTTTTTCTTATTTTTATTTTAATCCATATAAAAAATCGCAACAATAAAAATGAAAATGTCCCTAAGTTTCTGTTTTAGGTTACGAATTTTTAGAAATAGTTATTTCAAGCTTCAAAACATCAACTACACTCAAATTACATCTTTGTATAAAAAAACCGCATAGATGTCATCTAAAGCAGTTCTATCAATGTTATCAACCTAGTAACTGAATCACTCAGGGGTCACTATGATTACACCGCGCTCACTTTTAAGCTGTGTTCGAAAGATTGTCTCTAACAGCTGTATAGCTGGCGGTATATTTTTCGCCTTAACCTCATCCGCATTTGCACTGGAAAACTGGAAGAAAGTCGAACGACTCACGCCAACAGATGAAGTGACAAATGCTGATACATTGGTCTTTAAAGTCACGTTTGTTAATGCACATACCGTTGCACCAACTGCCAGTGACTTTACGATTATTGGCGATGAAGATGAACAAGTCATCGACAACAATACTGTTGGCACAGGTAGTAAAACCACCGCATCAGTCACACAAGTCACCGTCGACTCGGGTAACAGCTCTATTTACCATGTTACGCTCTCTGGAGGTGACCTTGCCAGCTACAATGGTGTTGTCTCATTGTTACCGGCGAGTAACCGTATTAAACCTGAAGTGTTTGAGGCTTACTACGTTAGTAATGGCACAACGTTGCCAGCTTCAGATAAACTCATGGTATTTGACTACGCCGACCAAACAAGCGAATTGAGTAACGGTAACTTTGGTGCAACTGCAGCAGAAGCCAGAGCGAATGCCGATGCAATGTGCAAAAGTAAATTTATACGCAAGCATAGCCGTTTAAACAATATAATTGATAGTTCTGCAACAACCGCTGTAAGTAATGGACCTGTGAAAGCACACGCGGTTATGTCATTCACTGCATCAGATGATATCGCCAGCCTTGACACCAATTACAGTATGCCTAGTGTCAATGTCTATAATACTGGTGGCACAAAACTGGCTGATACAGATTGGGATGATTTTGTTAATGGTACATTGAGCTCTCTTAACAGTAATGCACCAGATATATTAGAATCCTCAGGTAACGTTAAATACTTTTGGAGCTTTTCAGAATCCAATGGCACTCTAAGTACTGCAAGCAATTGCTCAGGAGGTACTTCATCCTCAAGTAGCGTAAAAGGAATAGTCAATCAAAATGGTAGCTGGTACGCGTTAATTGGTAGTATCCCCTGTAATAACGCTATCAACTTTATCTGTGTTGCATGGCATGAGTCAGCCTATCTAGACGCTAATATCTCCAACACTGCGCCTACGATTAGTAACTTACCAGCAAGCTTTACTGTGACAGAAGATATCGCGACAACGATTGATCTCTCCGCAGTGACGTTAGCTGATGGAGAAGATGACAACTTAACAGTCACCTTAGCGCTGGACAGTGGCACCATCGCAAGCACCGATGGCAATGGTACAGTGAGCAGCGTCACAGTGGCGGGAAGTGGTACCGCAAGTATGACATTAAGTGGGTCGGCGGCAGCACTCAATACCTATCTCGATGTGACGACTAAACTCAACATTACCACAGCAGCAGACGCTACAACGGCGATGACACTTACGGTCACACCGAGTGACGGCACCGTTGATGGTAGCGCTGCAACCAGCACCATAAACGTCACGGCAGTCAACGATAAACCAACGTTTACTTCTACAGCAGTCACTGCATCAACTGAGGATTCAGTATACAAATATTCAATAGCCACCAACGATCCAGACAAAGACGCTGTCACCGTTTCCGTCTCCTCTAGTACTCCACTTCCTAGCTGGTTAAGCTTAAACACAAGCACAGAGGCAACGGTGTCGACCCTTGCAGGTCAAAGTTCGGGCTATGCAGATGGTACAGGCACTGCCGCCTCGTTTAAATCGCCGTATGACGTGGTAACCGACAGTAACGGTAACGTTTACGTCGCTGACTATGGTAACCATGTTATCCGTAAAATAACCCCTGAAGGAGTAGTAACGACGCTAGCTGGGTCTGGAAGCGCAGGCTCTGACGACGGAACAGGAAGCGCAGCTTCGTTTAATTACCCCAAAGCCGTTGCGCTAGATTCATCTGGTAATATTTACGTTGCAGATTCTTCTAACAATACTATTCGTAAAGTTACGCCAGCTGGTGTGGTAACGACCTTTGCTGGTAGCGGAACTTACGGTAGCAATGATGGAACGGGCACGGCCGCAACCTTCGCAGCACCAACAGGGATTACTATTGACAGCAACGGGAATCTTTATGTCGTAGAAACAAACCCTCATATTGTTCGTAAAATTACTCCTGCAGGTGTCGTAACCACCTTTGCAGGTAGTAAAAATTCGTCAGGATTTACGGACGCAACGGGAACATCTGCAACATTCAACTTCCCTTATAATGGTGGTAGTAATAGCAATAATGACCTATTTATAGCTGACCGCAACAATCACGCTATTCGTAAAGTCACCTCGGCAAGTGTTGTAACCACTTTTGCAGGCACAGGCTCTGCAGGTTCAACAAACGGAACCGGAACGCAAGCTAGCTTTAATAAACCTTATGATGTAGCAGCAGATAGCGCAGATAACCTTTACGTAACCGAGCAAGCTGCGCACACCATTCGTAAAATCACCAGTACTGGAGTGGTAACAACCTATGCTGGAAGCGCTGGGGCTTCAGGAAATGCAGACGGTCTAGTTAGTGTGGCACGCTTTAGTCAACCCTATGGCATTGCGGTTGACAGTAATGACGTTGTGTACGTTGCAGATACTGGTAACCATCGAATTCGAAAGATTTCACCTGCTGAAACGACCTTAACAGGTACACCGACCAACGACGATGTTGGCGATCACTATATTTGTTTAATTGTTTCCGACGGTACTGAGACTAGTGAGCAATGCTTCACTATTACGGTTACAAACGTCAATGATGCGCCCGTTGTCGCGACGAATACAGGTTTAACGCTTGATGTAGGCACAACGATAAACATCACGAGTTCTGCACTGTCTGCAAGTGACGTCGATGATAGCGGTACCGGTTTAACTTATACAGTAACAACCTTACCAAGCCACGGCAGCCTCTTTGTAGATGCCAATAGTAACGATAGCTTAGATAGTGGTGAAGCGCTCGGCAGCAATGGTACATTCACACAAGCTGATATTGAAAATGGCAACTTCTTTTATACCCACGACGACTCTCAAAATGCGAGTGACAGTTTTGTCTTTTCACTAGAGGATGGCTTGGAAGACGGTGTTACCGCCATAACCAATCAAACCTTTAGCTTTGTTGTTGTACTAAACAAAGCGCCGGTTATCAGCGGTACCCCATCAGCTACCGTAAATGAAAATGTTGCATATAGTTTTACGCCTACCGCAACTGACGAAGATAACGACACCTTAACATTTAGCATCACGAATAAACCAAGCTGGGCAACCTTTAGCACCTCAACCGGTAGTTTAACGGGAACACCTAGCTATACCGATGCTGGTGCATACAATGGTATTGTTATTACAGTGAGTGATGGTACAGCCAGCGATACCTTGAATTTTAATATTACTGTCGTCAATGTGAACCGCACACCAAGTATTAGTGGAACACCAGCGACCAGCGTTGATGAAGATAGTAGTTATAGCTTTACGCCAACGGCCTCTGATCCTGACGGAGATACGCTTACTTTCAGTATAACTAATAAACCAAGTTGGGCTACCTTCAGTACCAGCACAGGCGCCTTGAGTGGCACGCCAAGTTTTACTGATGCTGGCGACTACAACGGTATTGTAATAACGGCCAGTGATGGCAGCGCAACACAAACGCTAAGCTTTAATATTAATGTTGTAAATGTGAATCGGGCGCCTTCTATCAGTGGTACTCCGTCTACTTCGGTACTTGAAGGTGGTGTTTATAATTTCACACCAACGGCAAGCGACCCTGATAATGACAACCTGAGCTTCTCTATTACCAATCAGCCGGGCTGGGCATCATTTAGCTCGACTACAGGGGCGCTAACAGGAACTCCTGATTTCAATCAATCAGGTACTTACAGTGGCATAGTTATCACGGTAAGTGATGGTAGTGCGACTCAAAGCCTGACTTTTTCTGTTACTGTAAACGATGTAAACCGAGCTCCCACGATAAGTGGAACACCTACTTCTACGGTAAATGAAGGAGTAAGTTATAGCTTTACCCCAAGTGCTTCAGATGAGGATAACGATAATCTTACCTTTAGCATTACCAATGCGCCTGATTGGACAACATTCAGTAGTACAACGGGTACACTAACCGGTACTCCTACCTTTAATGATGGTGGTGAGCAATACAACATCACAATTCGTGTTAGCGATGGTATTGAAGGTGCAAACCTTAACTTCACGCTAAGTGTGGTCAACATCAACCGCTTGCCAACTATCAGTGGTACACCAGGCGTGAAAGTCACTGTCGGGGAAAACTATAGTTTTATACCTGCAGCAACAGATGAAGATGAGGACACGCTCAACTTTACGATCACGAATAAGCCAAGCTGGGCACTATTCTCAGCATCAACCGGTGAACTCTCTGGTACACCATCAGAGACAGATATTGGTACGACTAGCGGAATTCAAATAAGTGTTAGTGATGGCACTGACAATGCGAGTTTACCAGCATTTAACCTTGAAGTGGTTGCTGAAAACACAGCTCCAACGGGTGAGAACCTCTCGCTCAGCGTTAAAGAAGATACCTCTTTGACTATTCTGCCGACATTACAAGATGCTGAAGATGATACCTTAACGCTGACCATCGGTAGTCAGCCAGCAAATGGTTCATTAACCAACAATGGTACGGGCTGGATATATCAACCAGAAGCTGACTTTAATGGGGACGATAGCTTTACCTATTCAGTGAGCGATGGAGAGCTGCAAAGTGATCGTTATACCGTTACATTGACTATTACACCTGTAAATGATTTGCCCGTCGCAAATAACGACACTTTCCAGTTAGACGGCACAGCCAATAACACTTATACCTTAGATGTCTTAGCGAATGATACGGATGTAGATGGTGATACCCTCATGATTGAAGGCGTCAAGGCAAGTTTAGGTACCGCCAGCATAGTCGACAATGCACTACAGTACAATGCCCAAGCAACTTCGCAGGCTCTGTTACTTTGAACTACGCCATTCGTGATGGTCATGGTGGTCGAGCTAAAGCAAATGCTCTATTAGAAATAAATGGTGCAGTCAATGGTGAACCTCCTGTTGTCACCGCCCCAGCAGATCTAGAAGTTAATGCTACGGGGCTATTTACCAAGGTGAATTTGGGTACTGCGACAGCACTCAATAGCAGCGGTGAGCCTTTACCCGTTACGCTAACAGAAGGTAAAACCATCTTTGCACCGGGAGTGCATAACGTCTACTGGCAAGCAACAGATGCAAACGGTAACTTAGGAACAGATCAACAGCTGTTGAGAGTGAACCCACTAGTGTCGTTGAGTAAAGATAAAACCGTTGCTGAAGGCACTAGGATAGATATTCAAGTGCTGCTAAATGGCCCTGCTCCGCAGTACCCAGTGACAGTCGACTACACGGTGACTGGCAGCGCAACATCTGGTGTGGATCATGACTTGAGTAGTGGCTCGGTAACGATAAGTTCAGGTACAAAAGCCAACATTTCAATTCAAACTGTTGCAGATGGTGAGTTTGAGGGGAATGAGACGATCACGGTCAGCTTGAATAGCGGTATTAATCTTGGTGCAAAACGGGAAACCACTATTACTGTGAGCGAACAAAATATTGCACCTGATGTCTCGCTAGTTGTGACTCAGAATGACCAAAACCGATTAACCGTTAGCCAAGATGAAGGAACTGTATCTATCGTTGCAACGGTGAATGATCCAAATGTTGGTGATACTGTGACGAGCACATGGAAAGTAACGGGCATGACTTCTGACCAATATACTGAAGATACACTGCAACTAAGCTTTAACCCTCAAGAACTGCAAGCGGGAACATACAAGATCACGCATACAGCGACTGATTCAAGTGGTGCACAAGATAGTGAGAGCGTATTTATTCAAGTGACCCAGTCATTGCAGCAATTATCTGATACCGAAGATACCGATGGCGATCTCATCCCTGATAGCCAAGAAGGTTACGCAGATGACGACGGAGACGGGATCCCTGATTTCCAAGACGCAATCACCGAGTGTAACGTGATGCCTCAAGAGGTGGTTACACAGGACGGCTTCTTAGTCGAAGGTAACCCTGGGGTCTGTTTACGTAAAGGCGAGTTTACCGCGAGCGGTGAAACTGGTGGTCTACTGATGACAGATGAAGAGGGTAACTCACAACTGGGCAGCGATAATGATGCGCAAATCACTGGCGGCTTGTTTGACTTTATCGCTTATGGATTGCCCAAAGCAGGTCAAGTGTATCAATTAGTGATGCCACAGCGCTTACCTATCCCAAGAGATGCCGTTTATCGTAAGTTTAAAGCGTCATCAGGCCTTTGGGTGAATTTTGTGGAAGACGCAAATAACCTTGTCTTTAGTAGTGAAGGTGAGCTAGGCATTTGTCCTCCTCCAGGAGATGAAAATTGGTCACCAGGACTGACTGAAGGTCATTGGTGTGTGCAACTTCAGATAGAAGATGGTGGTATCAATGATGACGATGGTGAGGCAAACGGTAGTATTGTGGATCCAGGTGGTGTCGGTGTACTACTCTCAAATAATCAGATGCCTGTAGCCCTAGACGATACAATTAGTATGAAGTGGAACACCAATATTACTATTGACGTCTTAGCGAATGACACTGACGCTGATGGAGATATGCTTACCATAGCAAATGCGTCAGCCAGTTTTGGTGAAGTACAGATCAATTCAGATAATACCCTGCACTACACACCAAACGCAGGATATATAGGAATAGATACGCTGAATTACGCCATAACTGATGGTAATGGAGGAACCGCAGGAGCGAGCGTAGTAATTACTGTAGTTGCCAATACGGCTCCCATAACGGTTTCCGATGTTGCAACGGTTGTTTCAGGAAAACCAATTACCATTAATGTGCTAGCAAACGACAGTGATAGCGATGGCGATACGCTGCAAGTAACTGAGGCAACGGCACAACACGGTAGTGTCGCTGTTAATGCTGATTACAGCTTAACCTATCAGTCAAATTCTGGGTTTGTTGGCAGTGAAACCGTTACCTACACAATCACAGATGGTGAGGCGAGTGTTCAAGGTAGTGTGAATATTACTGTCAACAAAGCACCTACCGATAGCGTCACGAACAAGAGTGATGGCGGTAGTATGCCATTATGGTTGATTTGGTTCAGTCTGGCACTTACTGTAGTTCGCCGTTGGCATTCAATAGCACGTTAACCACCTTATAGGTTAGTAACCACACAATAAGGGGTGATGAAGTTAAGCTTCATTACCCCTTCTTTTTGCGATAACACACAGAGCCAACAGAAGCGAGTACGGTTACTCACTCATCTAATTGATACTTTTTAAGTGTTGCTTGGTAAAAACCATTTGTCTGTAGTTGCGATAGACCCTTATTGAACAATTCAATAACTTCTGTTGCTTTTGGGTGGGATTTGCTAATGCCGATATGAAGCGGCCATTGTGCTATGGTCGGTTGATGTACTTTGAGGTCATGAAATTCAGCGTGTTGAGATTGCAAATAGACAAACGCAAGTTCGTCGCTTACTACAGCGTCTACTCGCGCTTTACTGAGAAGCGACAGACAGGAAGTCAGGTTTGTGAGCTTTTCTAAGCGAACTTGTGGGACCTGAGCGAGTGCAATTTCAGAACGAAAGCCCCGAATAGCACATACACTCAGACCCTTTAGATCTTCCATGTCCTCAAAGTCGACATCAGATCCCTTACGCGAAATAAGTACAAGGCGGTTGCTGTAGTAAGGCTCACTAAACATAAAACGTTCATCTCGGCTATCTGAGCGCCATAAAGCGGGGATAATATCGACCTGCCCTTTCGCCACGATTCGCATGGCTCGACTTAAAGGCATAATGAGCATTTCAAAATTTTGATTCTCCGCCTTAAATGCCGCGCGCACGAGCTCAACACTAAGGCCTGAACGTTCATCAACAATATACGGCGGCCAAACATGTTGCGCTCCCACTATGGCATCATTTGCCGATGATGTGCATGACAGGGTGATAAACAGGAGACATGACTGTTTTAAACTCTTTATCGCCATGTTTACGCTCTCCCGTCCTCACTTTCAAACTAAGTTAGCTTACAACTTTGCTACAAATATTTGCTCCGCTCCCAATTGAGTATAGCGCAACTGTTGCATCACGAAATATAAACATACTTGCTCACTGGTAACGTTTGAATATGGCATAAAATTCAACGACTTTTGTCCTTCAATACACAATTTACTGTAAACCAATGTAAATAAACCGTGAAGTTTAATTGAATTGTCATCAATAGCGCTTAAAATACTGCGTCCGAATAAAAATTCGGATAATTCTAATACACGGGAAAATAAAAAATGATTAAAAAATCTATCCTAGCTTCAGCTATTGCATTAGCTTGCCTAAATGCACAAGCAGAGGTGATTATCTCTGAGTATGTTGAAGGTAGCAGTTATAACAAAGCCATTGAGCTCTACAATGGTGGTGACGAAGCTGTCAGTCTAACTGGTTACTCTGTCAATTTCTTCTTTAATGGCGCAACAGAAGCTCGCACTAACATAGAATTAAGTGGTGAGCTTGCGGCTAAATCAACTTATGTTATTGCTCATGCTGACTCCGCAGCAGAGATCATCGCAAAAGCACAGTTAACAAACACAAGTAGCTGGTTTAATGGTGATGATGCCGTTACGCTTACGCTCAATGGTGCAGTTGTTGATAGCCTAGGTCAGATTGGTGTCGACCCTGGTAGCGAATGGATTGATGGCGATATTAGAACAAAAGATAAAACACTTGTCAGAGATCCTGCAATAACAACTGGCCGCACCGATGCAACTTCTGCATTTGTTGGCACTGGACAATGGCTTGCACTTGCTAAAGACGACTTTAGCAACCTAGGTATCCACATTAATGGCGGTGACGTACCTGAGCCAGAGCCAGTTATCTGTGGCGAAAATAATACCTTGATCAGTGCTATTCAGGGCGCAGGCGATGCAAGTCCATTGGCTGGAGAAACGGTTGAAATTCAAGCTGTTGTCACTGCAAGTATGCAATCAGATGACGGACTTGGCGGCTTCTTCATTCAAGAAGAAAGCACTGACTATGATGCTGATAGTAATACTTCCGAAGGTATTTTTGTCGTATATACTGCAACACCAGTAAGCACAGGCGATGTGGTTAAATTACGTGGTAAAGTTGAAGAGAAGTATGGTCAAACTCAACTCATTAACGTCGACGCAATTGAGCTATGCGGTTCTGCAACAGCTTCAGCGACTACCGTTACTTTACCTGCAGAGAATGGCCTTGAAGCCTACGAAGGCATGTTGGTTTCGATTTCAAATGAGTTGGTCGTTAACGATACATACGGACTTGCGCGCTACGGCGAAGTACGCTTAGGTACTGAACGTTTGTACCAAAGCACTCAAGTAGCAACGCCTGGTGATGCAGCAAACCAGCTAGAAGCTGAGAACAAGCGCAAAGAAATTTTACTTGATGATGGTTCATCAGTACAAAACCCTGACGTTATTCCTTATCCATCACCCACACTAGATGCCTATAACACCTTACGACTGGGCGATTCCGTGACGGGCCTTGAGGGTGTCATGGGATATGGTTATAGCCAATACCGTATTCACCCAACAACAACACCAAACTTTGTTCATACTAATCTCCGTACAGAAGCACCTCAAGTAGAAGTGCGTGGAGATTTACGTATTGCTAGCTTCAACGTATTAAACTACTTCAATGGTGACGGTCAAGGTGCAGGTTTCCCAACGTCACGAGGAGCTGACAATCTTGAAGAGTTTGAACGTCAAAAAGCCAAAACGGTTGCTGCAATTTCTGCGCTCGATGCCGATATCATCGGTCTACTTGAAGTAGAAAATGATGGCTTTGGTGAGTTTAGTGCGATTGCCGATCTCGTTAACGCTTTAAATGCGGCAGACTCTGCTAATACCTATGCATTTGTAAACCTTAATGTTGACCAAGTGGGTGGGGATGCAATTACATCCGGTATCATCTATCGTAGTAACAAGGTAGCTGAAGTAGGCACGCCAGCATTTACCGAAACAGTACCATTTGATTACGGTAACCGTCCTCCTGTCGTACAAACGTTCAAAGAAGCAAACGGTGAAGAAATCTTCACAGTGGTCATGGCTCACTTACGCTCTAAAGGCAGTTGCTCAAAAGCTGAGGGCTTAGATCAAGACCAAAATGATGGTCAAGGTTGTTGGAACCAAACTCGAGTCACTGCGGTTAATACCCTAGCGACTTGGCTTGGCACAAATCCGACAGGAGTTGCAGAAGATGATGTGATTATTCTGGGTGACATGAATGCATACGCTCAGGAAGATCCAATCAACACCTATGTCGAGAATGGTTATGCCAACATCAAGCAAACGCTTCATGGCAATAACTTAGATTATTCATACGTGTATCAAGGGCGTATCGGTAGCCTAGATCACGCCTTTGCTTCAAACACGATGATGGAGAAAGTAAAGTCAGTAACGGATTGGCATATCAATGCTGACGAACCCGTTGCGCTAGATTACAACACTGAGTACAAGTCAGATACTCACAAAGCAAGTCTTTACGCGACACACGCTTATCGCGCATCGGATCATGACCCTGTGGTTATCGACCTTAACCTTGCTAAAGAGCCGACGATTATTGAAGGCGAGTTTACAGGCCTTGCAGGTTGGTTCTGGTGGCAACATCGCTCAATCGAGCTACCTGCGGGCTTTGATAAACTAGAAGTGTCAATCACAGGTCAAGGCGAAGCGGACTTGTATGTGCGCCATAAGAAAATGCCAAACTTCTTTAAGTACGACTGTCGTCCATACCTTTGGGGTAGCGAAGAAAGCTGTGTATTTGACGAGCCTGCTGAAGGTAAATGGAATTTCCGTCTCCGCGGTCTATTCCCTTACTACAACGTAACTATCAAATATAAAGCGACAAAAGCGAATTAAAGTAATAACCATGGTAAAGGGAAGCAATTAGCTTCCCTTTCTCTAAGAAACAATATAACTTGCCCATCGTATTAAGCTAATACTCGTTTAATAAACGGCCACTTTTGTTGAGTATATTGCTCGCGGTCATCTTTGTATTCTTTTGCTAACCTCTGCTTTAACGCGCAGTACTCAGCTCTTAAATCTGATGACGCTCTTAATTTTTCCCTAAAAGAAATACGCTCTTGCCAAAGTAGGCTGTTGAAAGGGACAAGGTGTAAGTGATGGGTTCTACACTCAGGCGTTGGTTTGCAAAACCAGTGCATTACGTCAGCTTTATAGGGGTAATAACAATAACCGTGTTGAGTGAGCACTTGGATGGCTTCTTTTGACGCTTCTAGTGACTTAACACCCACCATAATATCTATCACCGGCTTAGCAACCATACCAACCACCGCTGTACTACCCACATGTTCAATATCACCTTCAACCCAAGGGCAAAGCAAAGGCGCTAACCTTAGCTTTTCATCTTGGAACATCCGTGGCCAATCTTGATTATATTTAGAAAGTGAAATCGCTTGGTCTGCCATTGGAAGGAGGATCCCATAGTTGCGTCAGGTTCGGTTTGGAACAGTATACAGCTAAAGCAAAGCTATAATCATCACTACCACATAAACGCGCGATCAATGCACAATTGAAGTACGGGCTAACACTTACACCCACCATAATTTGCATTTATATTATGGTGAGTGTCTGCTATCTGCTTGTCTAGTAAAGCAGCACACAGGCCGTAAAGATTCGATACGTGGTAAGTGAATTCGGGCCAGCTTTGACGATGGGTTCAGGGCAGAGCTTATCTTCGATTAATGGTCATTAACGAAGTATGCTCTCACCCTGGATGAGTCTGCAGCCGTACTGTTGATCACCACAATTATATCCGTATTTATCATGCCTTTTTTCTTTGGATGAAGTATTAATTTTTTAACCTTAGAAGTGCTAGCTCCTAAGGAATTATAGTCGCGTCATGAAAAGAAAAGAGAACCGATTTAAAGCAACTCAATTACAATAGATTAAGCTGCTTTACTTGTTTGTATAGAATCATCAGGTTACTTAGTTGATTCTGAAAAACTCGGATTTTCAAAAATGCCATAAAAGCCGACTGATGTCGGCTTCCCCTGCTAATTTTAGCATTCGGCTCTACTGCTTGAAATGACACTTTTATAGTTGGAGTGAGAACTATCCTGCCACAGAAGCGGCTGATAGGTGCTCAGCCCCAAATATCATTAATTTTTATTCTGATAAAACAAATTCTTTCAATTGTTCGTCTGATCTAGGGAAAATATAGGCGGAACGTTGCTTTTTCCAGCCTAACTTCTCGTAAAACCCACTTTTACCAGGAGCAGCGGTGAGCATAGTTGTTAAGTATGAGCTCAAGTTTTTTTCTAATTCATTTAAAATATTAGCTCCAACTCTTCTTCCTTGATATTCAGGGTGAATTACCAAATCTACAATCCAAGCATAAAAGCAACCATCATCCACTGTTCTACCTAAACCGATTAAATTATCTCCATCATAGGCAAAATATTTCAATGTGCTATCCGTGAATGCTTTGCACAGTTGCTCAGGGCTGCGTTTTTCCCAACCAACAGATTCAAACAATTCACTTACTTTTTTCCAATCTATGTTTTTAGTTGAACTAGAATATCGAATTTTCATAACTTAATCCTTTTAAGTGTATTTTGAATTTTATAATATCTTATGTGATTGGTTAATAAAGTTATTTTTTTAATGTGTGATATCTTTTGCTGGTAAAGAGGCCAGGGTAAGAGCATACTTCGTTAATGACTAACACAGACACCCACCATAATTTGCATCTATGCTTTGGTGGGTATCTGCTATTTGGTTTGTAACTTTAACAGAGTCTCTGAGCAACGCAGTGGCTCTATTTATTACCTTTAACGATTTAATGTTTATGCATTAACGTCACCTCTAAGCGATGAGCTGACATAGAACGGCATATATCAACAATATTAATTAACACTTAAATACCATACCTTTTCGTAAAGGCACTAAGCCCTTGAGGAGTAAATTGAATCACTCTGGAATCCAAATCTTGTTGTGCCCAGTTACGACTCATAGCATCGTCTAGTACCCATTTTCCTAGACTGCCAGCCAGATGGCTTCTTCTTTCGCTCCAATCTAAACATGCCTTACATACTGGTCTGCTTCGGTTTTTAAAAGAGCTAAAATCAACACCTATGTTGCTAAAAAACTTTTGCCCTGTTTCCGTCAATATAATCTCGGTAGAGTTTTCAATTAGCCAGCCGTTGTCCACCAAAGCATCGAATAACTTTACGCCTAACTCTCCTGCTAGGTGGTCGTAGCAAATGCGGGATTTTCTCAATCTCTCGTTTCTAGGCCCAGTTGATATTTTTGAATTTGATACAGATACGCTAATACTAAACATTTGTTCAATAAGTTCAGCGACTTGGATGTTTCTTAGCTGAAAGTACTTATGACGTCCTTGCTTCCTGACGACTAAAAGCTCGCCTTCAACTAATTTCATTAAATGACTGCTCGCTGTTTGAGGGGTAATATCTGCTTCAAGTGATAGCTCTGTTGCCGTTAGAGCTTTACCACTCATCAAGGCTGTAAGCATTTTAGAACGAGCCGTATCTCCGATTAAATTTCCAATATATGCAATATTAGGTTCCACTCTTTTTCCTTCACAGTTCGATCGCCATCGAAGTATCACAATTTAATGACGAGTAGACTGCCAAAAAACGAAAATGGAGACAACCACTTTGAAAATTACCTGCTTTATTGAATACCAACTTGATCCCTTCAAATTAGATATGTTTGAACGATACGCTGAAAGCTGGAGCAAAATCATTCCTTTATGCGGAGGAGAGTTATTAGGGTATTTTTTACCTCATGAGGGTTCAAATAATATAGCTTATGGCTTAATCAGTTTTGATTCTCTGGCTGATTATGAACGCTATAGAAGCAAGTTACGCCTGTCAGAGCTTGGTAAAAGCAACTTTCGCTTTGCCCAAAAGGAAAAGTTTATTGTTAATGAGAAACGTACGTTTTTGCAGGTTATATCCTCAACTTACAAGCGAGATCTTGAAGGAGAAAATACATGCTCGCAGTGATTTTTGAAGTAACTCCAAAAGAGCAGGGAAAAGCGCTCTATTTTGAAATGGCGCAGGCGTTGAAAAGTACACTCAACGAGGTTGATGGCTTTATCTCTGTTGAGCGTTTTCAAAGCCTCTCTAACCAAGATAGATTTTTATCCTTATCATTTTGGCAAAACGAAACAGCGCTAATGCAATGGAAAGAGCATTTTGAACACCAAATCGCTCAGAAAAGAGGAAAGGAAGAGCTTTTTAGCCACTTCAGAATAAGAGTTGGCAATGTTATTCGCGATTATGGCAGTGAAAACCAAGTAACTAAGTGATTGTCAGGAATTAAAATGAATATAGAGCAATATGTTACGTATGCTGTGATAATTACGGTACTTTTGGTGTCACCAGGACCATCTGTGTTACTTTCAATTAATAATGGATTGAACCATGGAAAGAAGCTAGCAGCGCTTGGCGTTTTAGGTAATCTCGCTGCATTTCAGCTCTTGTTGATTATAAGTGCGACAGGTCTGGGAGCAGTCATTCTAACATTTAGTGAACTATTAACTTATATAAAAGTAATTGGTGCTGGTTATTTATGTTATTTAGGCATTAAAGTATATCGTTCGCCAGTGTCTCAGCTTGATACTGACGGCTCTCAGCCCTCTTTACACCATCAACCATGGCTGATTTTTAAACAAGCATTTTGGGTTACATCTATGAATCCGAAAGCATTAATTTTTGTATCGGCATTACTACCTCAATTTATTAATCCAACCGTTTCATTAATGCCACAAGTTGTGATGCTGTGTATTATCAGTGCATTGATTCATTTCACAATTTATTTTGGTTATGCAGCACTTGCTGAGAAGGTAAAGCAGCTAGTGGGAGGCGAAAAAGGCCGAGGCCGAGGCCGATTCAATAAAGTGAGTGGCGTAACATTTTTAATTTTTGGTATAGTTTTAGGACTATCTGGTTCCACTACTTAAATGGCAGTTAGCCCTTCCTAAATATATATAAGGATTGTAGTGGTCAACTAATTGAACTTACTGCATAGAGCCGACATTCGGCTCTAAATTGTTTTTGTCCAAACACAAGTTAGGTGAGCGTCCGTTATAGCAATTGGATTTAAGGCGATAAGTTACTGTTGAACGGTCTAGTTTGGCACATATGAGACTATCGGACTTTATTAAGCCTTATACCTGAGCTTATAATCTAGCTTGTTTAACTAACCTACTGTTTTGCTCATCACCACCACATCAACGCCTCGGTAATTGACGTTTTCGAGCGGTTGCCAGCCGAGTTTCCGGTAGAGTCCACCTTCTGGGTGTTCAGTTTGTAAATATAACGTTTTTACACCGAATTTAATGGCTAATTGCTCCGCTTCTTTGACTAAGCGTGACGCTAGTTTATTTCCACGATAGGGCTTGTCCACATATACACCACCAATCCAGTGCTCTTTATCTGTGTAGATACTCATTTCATGAAATTTAAGCTGCACGGCTCCTGCGATTTTATCGCCATCAAGTGCAATGATTACACAGGGAATACCTGACTCGTTAAGGTAATCTAAAAGCTTTTGCTCAAAACGCTCTACAGAGGCCTCTTCAACAATGCTTCCCCACTCGTCAAAATACCACTTAGCAATAATTGGTATCAGTGCTTTGTGCTGCGCTAGAAGTTTAAATTCCATTTTAATTGCCTCAAATCATAAAAGCGCGGATACGTTCGCGCGCTATGCAATAAAACGATGTGCTTAACGCCCCGGAATGGAGGTAAATTTACAGTTTCGCTTTGCTTCAGCCAAATTTTTTTGTCCTTCAATAATAAAGTAATCAAGCTTCGCATCGATTAATATAGCCTGACGCGCTGGGTTATTATCATCAGGATTCCAGCGCCACTTTCTAATTGCCTGAAGTGCGCTGCTATCAAAAACGCCCTCGGGATAACTGCTAGTGATTTTGTACCGTCCCACTCTCCCATCTGGGGTTATACCTAACGTCAAAGAAACACATCCCGATATCCCACCTTTAGCCGCCTCTATTGGATACATAGGTTCTATCCGGCGTTTTTGAACCCAATAACCATCCGCTTGAGTTTTGATGGGTAAATGTCGCATATCTACGTAGCGAATATGTTTTAGCTCTTCAGCCGTTAACGGTACAGAAGTGTTACTAGTTTGACATCCAGAGAGTAACAGCAACGCCAGAAAGGTTATTCTTTTCATGTCACGTTTATTCCTTTAAAATCAAGTAGTGTAATTAGTTCCCTTTTATAGGTCAAGCTTCATAACCTCACGAGCAATTTTATTTCTATTTAATTGATAGATATAGATATCATGCTTTTCACTGCCTATATCCAAAAAGGCTTTTAAACGAGTTTTGCGTTTCATCCCTAACTTCAGCATCAACCGCTGCGACTGCAGATTCTCAACGGCGCATATGGCCTGAATGGTATCTACAGAGAGACTTTGAAAAGCCTCCTTTATCAGTGCTGTTGCGGCTTCTTCCCCATAACCCTTACCGATCTCTGCCTCAGCTAATCGGAAGCCAATCTCACCGACCCGTTTACCTGCATCAACATATTTAAAAACGAGTTCACCAATAAGTTGAGCTTGTGGCTTTTTAACGATCGCAAAGATCAAACGCTCATCGACCGCACCTTTCCAAGGTTGGCAAGCTTGAATTAGCCTCTCTTTTGCCGACTCGAGTGTGGCAGGCGCACCGATATATTTTGACGTATTTGGGTTTTTCCGATGGCTGTAAACCGCATCTAAGTCATCCATTGTCATTCGCCTTATGGATAAACGCTCTGTTTCAAACTGCATTGTTATTTTTCCCTACCCTAAGATCACATACATAGCCACCAGTCTCATAGATGAACGCTATGTCTCAGAAGCGCTGCATTCTATTACTCTTTACAAACCGGCATAAGGACAGTGCGTAAATGCCGCCAGGTTATAAACAGTAACAGCGCACAACCAAAAACGAGTGCCGCGAGTGACTCAACGCCACTCAGTAGCCATCTGTTGACCAGCCATGCCACACAAGAAAAAAATAACAGCTCAACCGCGCCGACTAGCGCATTTGCTGTTCCTGCTTTCTCTGGATGCAAAACGCCAATAAGATGCATATAACTTGGAAAATAAGCGCCAAATACAAACATAATCGCAGCATAAGCAAGCAAAACAGCAAGCGCACTACCACTTGCAAATAGCAGCAATAACACGCTGACAACTAATGCAGGCCAAGTCCAAATCACGATATCCAAATAAGTGCGCTTACGCTGCAATACCTTAGTTAATATTGACCCTATGAGTAAACCAAACATCGGGATCATCATCGCCTGACCTATTGCGTTGGCTTCCAAGCCAAACTGCCGAGCCAATAAAAACGGCAGATACAGTTGAATGGTGAGATACAAGAAAGTAGGCAACCATTTGAGCGACGCGAGGGAAATAAACGAGCGATTTAGCAATAGACTTTGATATTCATTAAAGAGCGATTTGGGCCTCAGCGACATAGAAATTTTACTGCTCTGCTGCATAGTTTTATAGCCATAAATCAGTATCAAAATATAGTAAGCGAACGCAAACCATGACATCCCCTGCCACCCTACCCAGCCAGATAACACCCCAGCCAAGAATGGACTACAAATCGCAGTAACACTCACCGACATTGATAGCGTCGCCATCGCGCTTTTAAGTTCACTACCCGATAATCTTGCAGCAAGAAGCGTTCTGCCAATTAACACCGGCGACGCAGCACCAATGCCTTGCAACACTCGACCGATAAAAAATACCTCGGCGCTAGATGCAATCGAACAAAAAACCGTGCCTAACAGTAAAATACCCAGCCCACTAAAAAATAACGGCCTATCACCAAACTTATCTCGTAGCGGCCCGACCAGCAGTTGCGCAGCTCCTAGTGTAGTAAAGTAGCTAATTACAGCTGCTTGTCCTTGGCTAGGCGTAAGCTGTAAGGAATCCGCGATATTAGGTAAAACAGGGATGTAGATTTGGCTTGCGATTTGAGAGCAAGACATCAGCAAAACAGCTAAAAAAACAACTTGAAACACGTCAGCCCCTCTTAACTTAATAGAGGGTAATTTTACTGAGCTTTTAATATCCAAAAAATAAGATAATAATAAAAACACTTATTCCCATCAGGAAACAATTAATGGATTGGTTAACCGGAGTGCGGAGTTTTAGCAAAGTTGTGGAGTTTGGTAGTTTTACTCGGGCCGCAGATGAAGAGGGGGTTTCAGCGTCTGCAGTGAGCAAACGAATTGATTGGTTGGAACAACAACTTGGCTTAACGCTATTTATTCGCACTACTCGCCAAGTCAATCTCACTGAGGCTGGGGAACACTTCTTACCGAAGGCGTCAGCATGGCTAGCGCAGTTTGAATGTTTAACTGATCACGGACAAGCACTGAATCAAGCACCATCTGGTAGCTTAAAAATCGCTTCAACACTCGCGGTGGGCAGCACCATTTTAATGCCAAATATCGCCTCATTTTTAGCCAAATATCCCAAATTAAAAATTCACCTTAATGTCATCGCTCCTGGCGCACACCCAGATCTTACTCATGATTTAGTGATCACACGCTACTATGAAGCTTTTGACTCAGCCTCTCATAAAGGCAGCAGACTCATTGATTATCAAATGCAGATCTTTGGTGCTCCTCACTATCTCAAACAGCATAAGTCTATCAAGTCCCTTGATGATCTGCGCCAACATAAAATGTTGTTAAGCAGTTATTACCACAAACTAGGAGGGATTATTTTAGAAAATGGCGACGTCTTCCAGTTTGACAACTATAACTTCGTCTCTGATCAACTCGACGCTATGCTGACAGCAGCAGTACAAGGTTTGGGACTGGTATTTATTGCGCCTAGCTATGTGAAAAGGGAACTTGATCAAGGTTTGCTCATACCGGTATTACCCGAAGTAAAATCCGAAACAAAACAATTGTGGGCATATTATCCGAAGGCAAACTACACACCATATAAAACCCAACTTTTTATCGAACACCTTAAAAATCACCTTAACTCAACAAAGTAGAGAAGATTGGCTTTCACATATGTTCACAATTTAAGTACAAAAAATCCTCTAAAGATTTAGAGCCATATGGTAATTTAGGGTGTTTACTCAATTTTGTAGTACTAATCAGTACTAACCGAGTATTTCGCTAAATAGTGCTATACGCAATGACTTTAAAGGACTAACAATGAGTTTTAATCTCTATAAGAAAACCACACTGGCAACGCTAGTCTCTGGGCTAGCAGCAATGAATGCACAAGCAAGCCAACCGCTTAGTTTAGATACCATCACTAACCCAAAAATAGATTGTGATACAAAAATTGAATTACTAATAGCAAATGCTGAAAATGGCGAAAGTGACAATTTATTGCCAGCCGAGTCTCTGTTGGATGTACTCAATACCCACTGCTACCAAGAACAAAAAACTACAACTGAAACCGAACGAAATCCGCCAGAGTTAAGATCAATCCACTTGACCTCCAACTCAGTTAACGTCAACGACGGTGACAAAACCGTTGATATCACATTAAGGTTTTATGATGAAAGCGGCGTAAAAGGCACGCGCGTTTATTTATCGCCTCCGACAGGCTTCAGTTGGGGTGGCAATAAATCTGCAGCCGCTGCTAATTGGCAGAAAACAGACGAGCCGGGGGTTTACGAAAGTAAGGTCAGTTTCACTTTTACCGATGCCGACGTTAATGGTAAATGGTTTTTAACCCTAGGCCATATACTTGACGTAAACAACGCTGTCCGCTTTTGGCTACGCGAGAGTGAAATTGAAGCTGCGGGCTTTAACCCACATATTATCGTCGCGAACGATAAAGTCACAGAGGGCGTTAACCCTGAAATAAAATCTATTACGATTTCAGACACTGAAGTTGATGTAAATACAGGCGATAAAACGGTTAAAATAGCCATAGAAGCTTATGACCAATCAACAATGTCTAAAGGTGTAATTAGGGTTTCACCACCTAGCCAGTACAAATCACTTGCGATAAAACAGGCTGAGTCATCAGCTTGGCAAAAAACGGATGTCGAAGGAGTTTACCGTTCGAATTACTCTTTTACCTTTACTGATAAAGATCTACCAGGTGAATGGTTTGTTGCCTCTGCAATGCTCACTGATAGCAATGGAAATATGGGCGCTTACAATCGAGGTCACTTTAACCAGCTAGGTCTAGCGTCTGTTATTACGGTTAAAAATCAAACTGAACTAGATATTGTGCCGCCAAGCATCGACCATATTGCTTTCTCATCAAACCAGCTAAACTCAACGAATGGTGAGCAAAACGTTACTTTAACCGTCACGGCGTCAGATATATCTGGCATCGCCAAAGGTTACTATTCTCTCAGAGCACCGGAAGGCTCCGAGGCAAAAGATAAACTATTTACCATAGAACAGTGGCAACAAGGCAGTGATCAGAATACGTTTGTTGGCACCACAAGCCTAAATTTCAGCAAAGATGACTTGCAAAAAGGTCAAGGTGTTTGGCAATTGGATGCAAACATTCAGATAGATTCTGCTGGCATTTATAGCCAAGGTGCGAAAGCCCGAGAATTAACGACTTTAGGCGCCACGCCTTATATCTTTGTTGATGAAGAACAGATCAGTGAAATCTCAGTGAAAGATATAACGGGAACTAAACAGGTAAAAACGGGAGCAAGCAACCAAGTTACGCTAGAAATAACTGAAAACACGCTGCCCAGTTTACCTCGCGTATTTCAGCTCTACCTAGATTCTGATGCCGCAGTAAAGTTTGATTTCCACTCTGTAGATCAAGGATATACAGTTAACTGCATCGACCAAAATAACAGTCGCTTATGTAGTTTTTCTGGCGCGTCTGATATTAAATCTGTTCAAGTTTCGTTTACTGTAACACCAAGCGAAGCTGACATGTTTGCACCCACGGTTCGCTTTTCATCAGAAGCCCCTGAATTAGACTACACAAACAATAAAGTTGCATTTCAGGTAACAAGCTATGAACCACAGCAGTTTAGTGTCGTTTTTAAGAACTGGGATGGAAGCGTGCTTTCTACTCAAAATATTGAAGAAAATAGTGCTGCAACGGCTCCTCAAGTTCCGCCCCGGGAAGGTTATACATTTACAGGCTGGAATGCCGACTTTAATGATGTTAATCAGAACCTTACCATTACGGCACAATTTGAGATTAATAAGTATCAAGTGAAGTTTGTGGATTGGAATGACACAGTCATCAAAGCAGCAGAAGTCGTTCATGGACACGCAGCAACCCCGCCCACAGAGCCAAAACGAAATGGTTATACATTTACCGGTTGGGATCTAGCTTTTGACCAAGTCACCAGTGAGCTGGTTGTAAAAGCACAGTACAAAGCGAACTCAACGCCAACGACGACCGATAAGGAAGATAAAGGCAGTTCAGGTGGTGCGTTCGGCTACTTGTTTATTCTACTGAGTAGCGTCATGGTTGCAATTAGACGCAGAGCATTACGCTAACGCTAACTGGAAAACATCTTAAGGGAAGAATAGACTCAACCGAGTAGCCGATTGAGTCTATTCTATTTAGCTGTAGTAGTGTGCTCACCAAGGGATACTGACGGTATAAGTACCAAGCGATTTTGACGTAATCACACTATCAATGTTACCTTCATTCTACATAGAAAATAAGGACACCCATCACTATTAATATCAAAGCTGAGGAAGTGAAGTAAAAAAAGTATCAAAACACTTCAATCACTTTGGTCAAAAACGTTTTTCGATAGCCCAATTTTTAGCGCCCAAGCGTATCTCTGCACTAAAACTGGATTATCGCGCACGACAACGCGCTGCGAATACAACTGTAAGAAATTCTAGAGTTGAGAACGTGAGTTTTGCTAAGCCAATAAGCGCTCGCAGTTTGTTAGGTTTGTTCGTCGTCGTTTTTGCAGTGTTTCACAGTAAGCGGTTATTGTTCGCTCTCGACCAACAGCACCGTGGAATACCCGGGAAAATTGCGTGGTAAGTTTTATCCAGTTTTCAGGCTCTATATTTAGTCGAGTAAGAATAGGCTGGGACTCAAAAATATAACCGCATTTATCGGTAGGCTAATTTTTTAGTGTCCAAGCATATCTCTGCACTAAAACTGGATTATCGTACACGACAACGCGCTGCGAATACAACAGTAAGAAAATTCTAGAGTTGAGAGCGTGAGTTTCGCTAAGCCAGCCAGCGCTTGCTGTTTGTTCGTCGTCGTTTTTAGCGATTTTTAGGCTGCCAGCAAAGCGTGGCAGACTTTTTAGTTGTTTGCCCTGCTTAGCGTGGTCGATGTCTTTTTTGATACTAGTAAAGTCATAGGTTTCAGGCGTTGGGGCTAATTTAGCTCGAATAGGGTTTAAGTCGACGTGTACCATACAAGTGCCTAAACCAAAGGACGAAAAATAGCAGGCTTGTGCTCCTTCGTCGCCAATTTTAGCCTGGTATTTTGTGCCGTTTACGGCAAGTGTATAACACAGAATCAACTCCTTGCTCTAAACGGTTGGTTGAACTATTATCTGTACGTTATTTTGTACCAATTGGAGTTCAATATGAGTCGTATTCATTTCGATCAAGATATTCAGCCGTTATCTGAATTTCGTGCAGGTGTAGCTTCTTACATCAAACAAATCAATGAGACTCGCCGTCCATTGGTCATCACACAACGTGGTAAAGGTGTAGCTGTTGTTCTCGGTGTTGCAGAGTATGAAGCAATGCAAGAGAAAATAGAATTACTAGAAGAAATGCGCACAGCTGAAGCTCAATTAGCTTCAGGCCTTGGTGCTTCCAATGATGATGCTCGTGCTCAAGTACTGAGGCGCATTAAGAAATGAAAGTAGTTTGGTCCCCATTAGCGCTTCAGAAGCTAGGCGATGCAGCGGAATTTATTTCTTTGGATAATCCATCTGCCGGAGAAAAGTGGGTAAACGAAGTTTTTGATAAAACTGAACTGCTTGGAAGTATGCCTGAAATGGGGTGCTGTGTTCCTGAAATGCCCCATACGAATTATCGTGAAATCACTTTTGGTCACTATCGTATTATCTATAGCTTAAGTCATGAGATCCGCGTACTAACAGTTCGTAATTGTCGTCAAATGTTGTCGGAAGATGACCTGTAGAACTGTGTTATAACGCGACGTTATAAGGTGTAGGCAATTACGGACAAACAATCGAGGATGGAGCTAAGGAGAAAAGCTGGATGTAGAGATTTACCAAAACCTCAAGTGAAATATCAGGGTCCTGAGTATTCACTGTCTTTTGCTTGTTGTGAGTGTAGAACTTCGAATATGCGCCAATTTAATCTTGCTCCATGTGATTACCCTGAGAGCATTGAATATCCTATTTGTAAGGGAGTTGCAGTTAACTTAGGTCGTCACTTTAACCCCCAAGAAATCGGATTTAGCTCAGTGGACAAAAGTAAAATTTTTAATTGAGCACTGATTCCTATTTCAAAAAATTCGTACTACTAAAAACAGCTATGAGAGTGTTCCTTATCCAGAGACGCTAGCTCAAGCAAAAGAATTCGTAGTAAAGTACCGTCAATATGCAGTGCAATCGCCTTATAACAAAGCAAATTAAAGTTCGGAAGAAAACAGTTGGCTTTGTTCGTTCCTCACAAATTATAGCCAACTATTTTTAGCCGTTTATTTGCGGCGTTAGCGTCCACTCCCCCTCCAATGACACACCTCTAAACTGGAGTTTTCCGACTTAGTGCGGTAAATCGTCGGAGGCAAGTTACCAATACTTTCGTGTGTTCTTTCTTCGTTGTAATCTAAACGCCAGAACCAAGCCATATCTCTCACTTGATTGAGGCTCTCAAACAAGTAAGCATTTAAAAACTCCCTTCTAAATGAGCCGTTAAAACGCTCTATAAAAGCATTTTGTTGCAGCTTCCCAGGCTTTATATAAGCGAGTCTTATATCTCGCTCATGACACCAATCTGTTAGTTTATTTGAAATTAGTTTCGGGCCATTATCCACACGAATTTGTACTGGTAAACGTCCACGCTCTGACTCTAACTGCTCTAATACACGGATAACTCGCGCAGCTGGAAGTGATGTATCCACTTCTATAGCCAAGCATTCTCGTGTTGCTTCATCAAGCACATTTAAGGTTCTAAATCGTTTTCCGCAATAGAGTGTGTCGTATGTAAAATCCAGTGCCCATTGGTAGTTCACCTCACTCTTAACCTCAAGTGGTTGCGGCTTCCGCTGCGGCAATTTACGCTTAGCTCTGCGTCTTAAGTTCAAACCCATTAAGCAATACACACGGTAAATACGCTTATGCTTAAACGGATACCCTTTAAATTTTATTCTGTTCACACACTTCCAGAAGCCAGCTTGTGGTGACTTTTCAAGTACCTCTTTAATCGCATCAATGACAGCAGCGTCTGCATAACGCCTGTCCCGCTCTGGGCGGTAAAAGGCTGAGCGGCTGAGCCCCACAAATGAGCATGATTTTACAATACTCAGGCCAGCTTCAACCAAGATGCTTACGCGACTACGCTTGTCTGCTGTCAACAACCTTTTTTGCAAAGAGCTCCTTAATCGCACTATTTTCTAGGTTGGCTTCAGCATATATTTTTTTGAGCTTAAGGTTTTCTTCTACAAGCTTTTTAACATCAGACGCCTCCATACCACCATACTTCGACTTCCAGTTGTAAAACGTACATTGCTAATGCCGTGTTTACGACATACGTCCTCAACTCTCATAACTGAGTCAGCTTCTTTCAGCACATCAATGATCTTTGATTCGGTAAAACGTGATTTCTTCATCAATTAGCCTCCTGCTTTAATGATTGCAGAAAACTCCAATTATGGATGTCTCATTTTATGGGAAGGTGACAATACAACACTCTAATACTGCGCATAAACTCAACTTGATTAGATAAGTTAAAATCCAAATACTACTCATTTATGCACCTAAATAGGAAAAAGTAGATATTTTTTTCGTTCCACCTTTGACAATTATTAATATACAGCTAACTTTGTTACCAACCTGTTTCAAAGGTTAATTTTAAAATAATTATAAATAGGAACAATAAGATGAAAAAAACACTACTTACTTTGTCTATCATGTCGACGTTTGGTGCTACTACCGTTTTTGCACAAGATGCAACGTATCAAGGCGCAGCCGTGGATGCGGAAATTGCGAATACCTGCATCGTGCGTTTTAAAGATGATGTTTCAAAGTTTGATGTTGAAGGTAAAGCGCGTGGCATGGTCGCAAAAGCGAATGCACAAGCGAAACATGTCTATAAAAACACCATTAAAGGCATGGCCGTGAACATGAGCTGTGACAAAGCTAAATCCGCGTTTGCAGGAAATAGCGATGTGATGCGCTTTACTCCCGATGGTAAAGTGTATGCAAGCCCGGCAAAAGCAAAGGGAAAACCAGGTGGTGGTAGTAACCCACAGACAACACCTTGGAGCGTAACGCGTGTTGGTGGTCCTGTGAATGGCAACGGTTATACCGCTTGGGTTATTGATACTGGTATCGACTTAGATCATCAAGATTTGAACGTTGACGCAAGCCGCGGTTTCTCTGCATTTTCTAGCGGTAGAAATGCAGGCATGGACGACGGCAACGGCCACGGCACACACGTTGCGGGTACGATAGGCGCGCTCGATAACGATATTGATGTAGTGGGTGTTGCAGCTGGCACCACTGTCGTTCCAGTAAAAGTGTTAGATGCTCGCGGCTCAGGCAGTTGGTCAGGTGTTTTAGCTGGTGTTGATCATGTTGCGGTCAATGCAAGCCCTGGCGACTGCGCAAACATGAGCTTGGGTGGCGGCTTCAACCAAGAGCTAAATGATGCCGTTGAAAGCGCAGCGCAACAATCTGGTGCTTTCTTTGTGGTAGCCGCTGGTAACGAAAGCCAGCACGCTGCAAATGTGTCTCCAGCTAGTGCTTCACACAACCGCGTATTCACTATTTCAGCGACCGATTCAAATGACCGTTTTGCAAGCTTTTCAAATTATGGCAACCCACCTGTAGACTATGCAGCTCCTGGTGTTGGCATTTTATCACTTAAAAATGGTGGCGGAACAACGACTATGTCAGGCACTTCAATGGCTTCACCTGCCGCCTGTGCCGTGATCATGATGCGAAATGGTAACCCAGGTACTGATGGTAAAGCATCAAACGATCCTGATGGCAATGCAGATAGCATCGTTCATCTTTAATAACTTAGAGAGCACCTAAAGGTGCTCTTCTCCTCTCCCGAATCCCCTTCCCTGCTCAATAAACTATTGTTACAAATAAACACGCCCTGTTCTGGAGCTGATGCTTAATATGTTGCTAAACTGAGTACAACAATAATAATCAAATTAACTGGAATCGCTATGTCATTACAAAAATGGGGAGGTATCGCCGCACTCACAGAAGCCGCGACTTATTTGTTTGGCTTTGTATTATTTTTTGGGATTTTGGACTCAAGTGAGCACAATACGCCAGCGCTTTATCTAGATTTCTTTGTGCAAAATCGCGATACCTTTTTTCTTGGTTATATCGTGATTGGGATTATTTTCAGTTTTGCCCTGATTGTGTTGGTGCAAGCAATTCATCAACGCTTTAACACAATGTCACCTGACTGGATGAAGTTTGCTAGCGTTGTTGGCTATATTTGGTCGGCGATTGTCCTTGCCAGTACCATGATTTTTTTAACCAGCATTGAAGCGATTGCAAAATTTTATGAGATGGACCCTGCGCTTGCATTAACGATTAATCGCACCATTTCGATAGTGGTAGATGCGCTTGGCGGTGGCATTGAATTGGTTGGCGCGATTTGGGTACTTACAATCAGTTACGTCGGTCTCAAACATAAAATATTTAGCCCACTGCTACATTGTTGGGGTTTGCTTGTGAGTCTAGCTGGGATTTTAACTTTATTTTCAGGTTTATCTTTCCTTGCCAAAGACCCGTTTTTTGAGGTTACTACTGCTATATTTGGTCTCGGACAAATCCTATGGTTTATCGTATTAGGCGTGATGCTATTGAGAGATAAAACACCATCAGAGGTTGCTCCCGACTAAGTTAAGGCAGATAGCCGAGGCTCAGAATAATACTCACAGTGGCTATTGTTAGGTAAATTAACATAACCACGCTTTTACTCAGGTTCTGGTAATACTGGAGGCGTACTATCCATATAAGTCAAAAAGTTAGCCCAAAGTGTATGCGTTCTGGTTTTAACTAATTCCTTTCGACATTCGATTGCCATCACACCGCGAATAGTGCCTTCTCGCCATTGGGTATACACTGCGTCACAGTGAGCATCGAGATAGCTTTGCCATACCGATTGTGAGGTTTTAATCGCTTCCACAAGCTGCTCATCATAGGCGTTATGCTCGAGGCTTTTTTGATAGTAGCGTTCAAGCGCTTCGGTTCGCGCGTTAAGTTCGCTCATTGCGCACTCGTTGATCTCTATGGTTGAGATAGGGTTTTCACACACATCTCCTCCCGCCAACGCGATTTGGCTATATAATAAAAACAATGCGGCCGCCATTAATCTCATGGTATTTCCTTTTGTGTTTTAATGAGTTTCATCATATTACCGATGGAGTCGAGGTTAATTCCACCCATCAGCTCTGGATTATTCAAGGCATAGAGATAATCTTCTACCAAGGTGCAGTCAACCTCGTCACGCAGTTCAACAAACCCAGCCCAGCTTTCGAGGTCATCCTCGTCGATTTCACCACTGAGATATTTTGCTAACACCACATTTAGCATCGCCTTGCTGATAGCAAGTGATACTGCGCTGTTATCGCTCAATAGTATAGTTAATGCCTGTTCTTTGCGTGGGCCGAATGTAACAAATTCGGCTAGTGCTTGTTGCTTATTCATGATTTTTCTCCAGCTCAGCGACTAAAGCAAATAATTCGCTCAGCCCAGCTTGCTGTTGCTCGATTTCTTGCGCCGCAAAGCCTAAGCGAATATGACTTAAACTACTAGCCTTATCGAGGGTAAATTCAGGCTCACATTGTACGTAAATTCCCTTTTCACGCGCTTTTTCAGATAATTTCGACACATCGCGTTTGCTATTTACCCAATACGCCATACCGCCTTGCGGCACTTCAAAATCAATATCTAGCGTGACTTTCAGCTCGTTTAGGTGCTGCGCCATCGCGTGATGGCGTACTTGATAGGCTTTGGTCATGCGCCGTAAATGGCGTTCAAACCCGCCCTCTTCCATCCAGTCAGCCACAGCCAACTGAGTAAGCGCATCATTTTTGTGATTAAGTAGCTGCTTACGTGCCACCAATTGCGCAAGCACATCTGTCCGTGCGCTCATGTAACCCACACGAGCACCGGCAAACATAATTTTTGAGAAGGTAGAAATATAAATCACAATACCACTTGGGTCGCATGCCGCCATCGGCTGCAACGGCGGGCAGAGATAATGAAACTCATGGTCGTAATCGTCTTCAATAATAAACACGCCATACTGCTGGCACAGCTGATAAATCGCCATGCGCCTCGGTACCGATAAAGTCACTGTAGTTGGATATTGATGCAGAGGAGTTAAGTACAGCAACTTCACCTTATTTTGTTCAAGGCAGCGCGCCAAGGCCTCCACTTTAATGCCTTCTGCGTCTTGGGCTAAAGCAAAAACTTCAGCGCCAGCATTGGTAAAGGTGTGTCGCGCAGGTGGATAACCAAGCATCTCGATGGCAACACCATCACCTGGATTAATAAATGCATTTGCCACCAACGAGAGCGCTTCTTGGGAGCCATTACAAATCAGTAAGTCATCACATACCAGTCCCCTTGATCGGCGCAAATACGCCCGAATTTGAAATTTCAGCAACTCGCACCCCGCAATGTCTGAATAGTGAAAATGACTGACATTGGTTTTGCGACACGCCTTTACCAAAAACCGCTTAAACTCATTATAGGGAAAGGCATGAAGATCTGGTAAGCCCCCTGCAAAACTATAGCGATAGGCCGTACACTTAGTGCTGCTTACTGGAGTCAGTGTTTTAGCAAATTGCGGTACAATTTGTGGTGTAGAAGGCACCTCTGAAGTTATCTGTTGGCTACTGAAAATAGGTAGCTCAGCATTGACTCGATAGCCGCTACGCTCTTTAACCACCAGCCAGCCTTCAGCTACCAAGTTTTGTAGGGCATTCATCACCGTGTGCCGGTTCATACCATGTAACTCAGCCAGCTTTCGGGCCGAAGGAAGTTTGTCACCGGGTGTGAGTTTACCTTCGGTAATGGCGCAGCGTAAAACATCTGCTAAGCGTTTATGTTTAGCGTCTTGAGACTGTGTTTTTGGGCTAATAGAAATCAAAACTGGTCTAATTAAGTTATTAAATCTGGTTGTTTTATATCAACCAAAATCAGCGCAATATGCAAGCATTAAAAACGCAGAATGAATGGAATATTGATGCTTTCAAAACAAACCTTAGAATCCAATCGCGTCAAGCTCACTCCGCTTGAAGCCGCGCATTTACCTGAGTTATTGGCTCGTGGCAAAAAAGCTGAGATCTGGAAGTGGGTATTTAACAATTATTGTCGCGATCTAAAAACCATAGAGCAATGGTTTTACGGCTCTGCGCAGTTTGATGAAAGCGAACAACTTGTTGTTGCAATCATAGATAAAGATTCAGGTAAACTGGCTGGTAATAGCCGCTTGTTTAGACTTGATAAACTCAACCTAAGTGCCGAAATCGGCCATACTTTTATTGGTACAGAATTTCAACGCACGCATGTCAACACCCACACCAAATATCTGTTGCTCAAATATGCCTTTGAGGCGATTGGACTAGTGCGAGTGCAATTTCAAACGCATGAATGTAACCATAAGTCTCGTAATGCTATCGCACGCCTCGGTGCCCATTTTGAAGGCTTGTCGTTAAAAGATAGACGCCTGCCCGACGGAAGTTACCGTAATACAGCACGATTCGCCATCACCGACGAGATGTGGCCTGAAGTGAAAGCGAGGTTGGAGGAAAAGTTATGAGCTACCCAAGAAACTACTACGTTGAAAGCAATCCAAACATACTCAGATCTGTGATCTCGAAACACCCGCTGGCCACGCTGACGGTGATACAGGAAGGCAAGATAAAGACGGTTTTTGTACCGCTAACATTAAGTGATGACCATGCTTATTTACTTGGACACGCTACAAAAGATAACCCAATTTTCCACGCGGACGGTGTTATTCAAGCAGTTTTCCACTGTGAAGATCATTACCTCTCACCCGCGGTTATCCCTGACATAAAGCTCCCCACGTGGTTGTATGCAAATGTGATAGTTGAAGGTGAGCTCGCGCTTATTACTACTGATGATGAAAAATACGCGTCAATGCAAGCGCAGATAACGCATTTTGAGCAGTTTTCAAATACTGATTGGCAGCTTGATAGCGTGCCTGCCAATCAGCGCCAATCGCTGTTTAACGCCATTAACTTTTTCAAGATTAAAATCAATACGATGCATGGCGCTTTTAAGTTAAGCCAAAACCAGTCGAGTGACATTCGCGAAAAAATCAAAATACATTTACAGCCGCTAAAACCTGCGATGTACAGCTTGTTTGTATAAATATAGTGACACTAGTTTAATTTTTCGTTACCTTTTCCTATCATGCAAATCTACACGTCACGCTATCTTTCATTAAGCAAGCTTTGACCAAAAACAAATTATTTAAGGTTTCAATTACTTATTACAAACTTTATTTTAAGGAGAAAATAATGAAAGTATTACCTGTTTTAGCATCACTGCTCATCCTCAGCGGTTGCGCAACAACAGATTATTCTCAAATAGAAATAAGCACTGCATCACTGTCCAATCTAGAAGTTGAAGAGATTGGCAATTTACAGCAAAGAAAACATGAAATTAAAGTTTCTTTCGATTACGCTATTGAGAACTTCAGTCCAGAAAACAAGCTGTATACTTGCTCAGTTTTATTTGCCAATACCGACGGAACATCTGTAACTAGCTTCAAAGGTACGATTCCCCCATGCATTCTTGACAATAAGACTGGAAATGTTTCTATCACTTGGCCTACGCCTGTCGATATAAGTCGAAATGCACCTAAAATGGTGCTATCAAAACTGAAATATCCAATCGAATACTTTGTTGCTATTCATCAAAAAACAGGTAAAAGCTCAAGCAAATTGATTGGCAAGTCTGAGCCTTTAACCAGCAAACTATAACGCTATAGGCTTGGAGTCAAAGCGCAACATGTCAACTTTGTACTCCAGCCAATCACTTTTTGCATCAACGGAAAACACAGGTTGATAGACTTGTGATCAAACAAGAGATCTCGCGAATCTAAAATCAAGAGCTGAAAACCTCCCCTTGCGAATGCTAAATGTACAAATCTATAGTGCATTCAAGCTCATATTGCATTCATGGTTAAGATGCTTCAATGGTAAAATCAGCAAGCAAGTTCTATTTCAATGCGTTATTTCAAAAACCTAATAACAAAATTTATTTTGATGATGCAGAAGTGGCCGGGTCTGATGGCACTACTGGCTTTTTGTAGCGGTATAGCGAGCTTTATATTGGTTGAACGGAAAGAGTCATTTTCACAGATCATCGCTCTGCTTTTACTCACCAGTTGGCTGTGGCTTATTATTGATAACTGGCTACGCGACCAAGTTGAACAACGATTTGGCATTGTGTTATCGCCCAACTTTATGCGCTTTGCCCTACAAATGGTGCAACAAGAAAGCCTATTCTTCGCACTGCCTTTTTTCTTGGCTGCCACGACATGGAACCATCCACAGGCCGCGTTTACCTGCTTAATTGCACTCTGCGCGTTTATCTCCGTTGTGGACCCGATATATTACAAAAAGCTAGCCCGGCACAACGTGCTGTTTATGGTATTCCATAATTTTGCTTTGTTTGTTGTGATTTCAGTTACGCTACCTATTTTACTTCATCTTACCACCGACCAAAGCATACAAATAGCGCTAGTTACCGCCATTGTGCTTACCCTACCGAGCCTTGCCAATGTCATGCCACACGCAAGATGGTGGCGTTTCCCTTTGTTAGCTCTGCTGTTAAGTGCACTCAGCGCCGGTTTGTGGCAGCTACGCAGCTGGGTTCCCCCTGCAGCCTTACGACTCACCGACATTGCGTTGGCCTATGAAGTTGATAGAGAGCAGCGAAAGCCAATGAACAGTATTCAACATCTCAATACCCATTCGCTGCATGCTCAAGGCTTGTATACCTGGAGCGCGGTAAAAGCACCACGGGGACTGAATGAAAAGATATTTCATGTGTGGGTACACAACAAACAAGTGGTTGACCGAATTCCTTTAAATATCAGCGGTGGACGCGAGAAAGGTTATCGAGCTTGGAGCCATAAGACCAATTTTCCCGCAGATTCAGCAGGAAAGTGGGCGGTACACGTTGTCACCAATTCAGGACAACTGATTGGCCTAACAAAATTTACTGTCTCTCCTTAGGAAATTTTAAGGAATTACAATCAATTATCTAAACCAAAGCGCAGTGATATTTTTAATATGATATGGTTAAGCGCCACTTTTCTAACTCAAGGAAGCCTATGACTGATTTTTCCACTTTACCGGACGAGAACTCAAAGCGATTCGTTACTGTGCTCAATAAAAAAGTTGAACTTGGTCGACTTTTCAATGCGCTTGGCCATATGACCGCGGGGCTCGTTGACCAAATAGGTAATACTGATGAGCTCTGCTTTTTACCGTATCAAGACGCAGAGGGCGGTATTCACCCTTCCATCTCACACTATCCTTTTATTGTGCTTAAAGCGGATAACAGTAATAAAATTAGAAAGGTACGGGCAGAGCTTGAGGCTCGTAAAATTCCCTTTACCGACTTTACAAATACCATGATTGTTGGCACATCCGAACAGCAAGTAAAGGCCACCGCTGAAACACCAGAACAAGACTTAGAGTACTTTGGCATTTGCATGTTTGGCGATAGCACGGAGCTTAAAAAATTTACAGGGAAATTCAGCTTGTTTAAATAACCTGAGGCTTATTTTTGGTATTACTGATTTGGTTATTGTTTAGATTTAATTTATGAAACGATTTTCAAGTATTGCGCTGGTCATTGTTGTATTACTAGTCATCCTTAATATGAGTAATTTGCCTTGGGAATTAAGATTTGCGGCTCCTCAGCATAATTACCTTTTCGTTATGATACTGGCTATCACCTTACCCGCTTCAGTGTTGCTGTGGTCGTTATTTCGACGCACCAAGTTACTCAAAGTGTCTGGCTTCTTAGTCGCTTTGGCGGCAGCAGTGCCGAGTTTCATCGTATTCATCTTTGCCGCTGGTGATTATTCCGAGATAAAACGAAGCGGCGTCGACTACTCCTTTGCCGAACTTAATCGACTGAACGTCAATGACGATAGCTATGTGCTTTACCGAACCAACGGCGGTGCCACCACCTCATTTGGGTTAGTTCTACGCTTAGAGCGAGAAATCGGGTTTGGTATTCACGCGGTAAAGGTTGTTCATAGCAAATACAAAGCCGCAGAAGGTCAGTTGGAGTTAGTTTCAGAGAGCCAAATAAAAATGCAGATCCAACCTTACGATACGCAAGAACAAATGGAAGTGGTGGTGTTAGATATTTAAAATACTTTCTATCTCTATTGCGTGAAATACATGATAAAAGCAACAAGCTCGCTGTGTAAAACAGCTCCTACTCCGTAGTGAAAGCACACTTGTAGGAGGCGGTTTACCCGCCGAGGGTTTATGTGTTCCGACAGATACTCGTTAAAGAAACCATCCCTCTAACGTGAGCTCAAAGCCCGACATAAAAACAACAAGATCGCTGTGTAAAACAGCTCCTACTCCGTAGTGAAAGCACACTTGTAGGAGGCGGTTTACCCGCCGAGGGTTTATGTGTTCCGACAAATACTCGTTGAAGAATTTATCCCTCTAACCTAAGCCCAAAGCCCGACATAAAAACAACAAGATCGCTGTGTAAAACAGCTCCTACTCCGTAGTGAAAGCACACTTGTAGGAGGCGGTTTACCCGCCGAGGGTTTATGTGTTCCGACAAATACTCGTTGAAGAATTTATCCCTCTAACCTAAGCCCAAAGCCCGACATAAAAACAACAAGATCGCTGTGTAAAACAGCTCCTACCTCAAGGTGAAACCAAGCAAAAAGCCGATACTGGCTTTTTGCTCTTCACATTTAACACTGTTAAATAATTGTCTTACGGGTTCTAAGGCGATTAAAGTTGACGTAAACCTCTTCACCACAGTCTAATTTAACTGTGAAACCCGAATACTCCTCTTTGATTTCAATGAGTTTTTCGTAATTCTCTTGGAAGTAGATTTTCGTCGGGATGGATGCGTCTTTAAAGCTGATAAACGCGCCGTATGCACCTTCAATACAGGTGTCGCGGCTTACTTCAATCCAATCAAGTGCACGATTTACATAACGGTATACCGGATTTGCTTGACCAAGGCGTTTGCTATCGTAGCTGCCGTCGTATTGTAACTCGGTATTCCACCAAGTTTGGTATTGAATGGTGTACTGCGCAGTAGTATACGGGAAGGCAACACGGTCTTTCGCCTCATCTCGTGTATCTTCAGCATAAAACTCACCCGCTATCGCTCCTAAGGTGACATAACTAAATAGTCCAAGTGGGGCATTTTGCGCAAACAGTAAAGGCGATGTGAGTGAGCGTAATAGCGCTAACTTGCCTTGTTCGGTAAGGCCTGACTGTCGCACTAACTTTGAGGTAATTTTATGCGGCGCTGGGGCATCAAAATCTGGTGTAAATGGTTTACCATCTACACTTGCGGCAAGCGTCCCTTTTAACCCCAGTTTTTTAAGGTTAGCCAAGGAGTTTCGCGACCAGTCAGACATCAATGCTTCGCTATAATTTTGCTTAGTGTCCGTGCCTGTCACCTGTACTTTAGCTGCAGGAAAATACTGTTTAGCAAACTGAGTTAACTCCGCTTCTGAGCCTTGCCAATAACCATACATAGTGCTTGGATGCGTTAAGGTTTTTTCGTAACCCGGTGACTTTTCACATTCGCTAATATCCGGGATTGCGTTGATTTTTAGGTTAGTCCCAACTAAGTTCTCGGTACCCTTACCCGTGTCGTTAATCGCATCTTCCCACTGGCTGAGTAGCTGCCAAGTGGCTAAGTCCGTAGAGCCAACCGCCTCATTATTCCAGTTAATTTCAAAGCGGTGGATTTCTTCAGGCAGCTTAAAGGCTTTGACTCTAAACTCTGTCACAATCCCATAACTTAACGCCCCGCCTCCGCGCAGTGCCCATAAAATCTCCTTATTTTCGGTTTCAGAGACCTCGACTCTCGAACCATTTTGTAGAATAACGGTCGCACCAACCAGTGACTCACAGCACATCCCTTTCGCTCGCGTCCACGGGCCCCAACCACCGCCTTGAATATAGCCAGCTAACCCGACTGTGGCGCAAGTGCCGTGCGGAATGGTTAACGGCGGAATATCTTTATAGCCAGATGCGGCAAGCTTTGGGACTAATTGGTAAAAGCGATAGCCCGAGCCAATATGGGCAATATAGTCATCGCCTTGTTTCTCGATGGAGAAATCTTTTAAACCGCTTAAATCAAGTAGCACCACATCAGTGCCGGTGCACTCGCCTTCATGATCGTGACCGCCAGATCGCACTCGAATAGGTAAGTTAAATGCTATTGCTTCCTGATAGGCGCGCATTACATCATCGGTATTGTTACACATCACAATCACCGAGGGCGAAAACTGCAATCGTGTGTTAAAGATAAGCGCTTTAGCTTGATATTCTCTAAAGCGCTCCATCGAAGTATCCCCCGTTGGCAATAACGTAAGTAGCTGCTTTTCGGAAAAACCGTGTTTACTTTCTAACGCGAGTATAAATTCTTGTGTCGCACGCCAGTAGCGGTCAATACGCTTTTGTGCTTCGTCTAACTGAGATTCTGGGATAGGTTTATTGGATGGTTTAGGCATTATTGTTTCCTTGCGCTTTATTGTTTCCACATGGACAGTCGTCCACTTTTTTACCGGTAATGGCTTCGGCGAGATCTTGAATCGCAGGTGCGAGATCTTTCTTATCAATATTCACTTTAATGAGGTACGGCTTACATGGGTTTTCATGAAGCGTAGCAAAAACCCCATTTAGATCCGCGACGGTCTCTACATGCAAATATTCGACAAAATACGCATTCGCTAATGATTCATAGTCCCAACGATGAAGATCATCAAATGGTGCAAATGCGCCCGCAGGAGTAAACGCACAGATATCAACAAACGACTGCTCAATTGCATACACTTGGTTACTCATTACAAACACAGCAGTATTGAGTTTGTTATGACTAATGCTAGACAGTGTTTGGCACATCATCATAAACCCACCGTCGCCTGCAACCACAACACTACGTCGATGGTCAGCTAAGGCTGTGCCAAGTGAACAACCGGTTTCATGGCCTAACGACCCCCAAGCAGCATCACTAATAAAGCGGCTCTCTTCAATACCAGTTAAACGCGCCGCCATATAAAGCGATGAGCTTTCGCCCAAAATAAGATTGAAGTCACGCACCTTTTCGCATTGGGCTAGCTGCTTTTGGTATGTGCAAAAGAAGTTTTCGTAGGTGATGGCATCGCAATCTTGTACGGGACTGTTCAAATAGGGGTTTTCCGGCAACGGGCAAAGCGCACGATGCTGCATGGGGTAATGCTCAATATACACCGTTAAATCATCAATGAACTGCGCTAAATCAATACCACTAAAACGCTCGCAGTTACCAATTCTTGCTTCGCCCATATTCACGCGGATCAATTCGTTACCTTGTGTTTTTAACATGGTCAGGTAATCGTCGGTGAATATTGCCCCCAACGCTAAAATGCAATCTCGTTTGCTAACAAAATCAAACGTTTCAGGCCATGAAGCTTCACCCGCATAGGTGCCAACAAACAACGCCTTCCCAAGCCCTTGCGCCTCACTTAATACTGATTTGGCTAGCGTCGTCGTGGTATACGGAATATTGAGATTACAGAGCAAGTTTTCGACTTCCCTTTGTATGCCAAGCCGCGTAATTTCGATCCCTAATAACACCAGTGGCTTCTTAGCCTCTTTGAGTCGGTTGATTACTTTATCTAGTAAACTTGCCATCATCGCAGGATGAGATGCCGGTTTTGGGATCACTAAATGGCCATCTGGTTTATCACAAGCTGCGCCCCACACGTTTTGCCACGCTTCTAGATAAATAGGCCGCTTTTCACTCATGGCAAGGCTTAACGCATTATCAATAATCTCAGGAGCAGAAGCGGGATCCGAAAGAATTTCACTGGCAACAGTGACATTTTCAAACACCTTTTTATCAGCGCTATAGTCGCCGGTAGAGTGATGAAATAACGCGCCTGTTTCTTCAATATCTACACGATTTTCAGCCGACGGGCTTGCCGATATAACGACAACGGGGTTACGCTCGACGTAAGCGCCAGCAATCGCGTTTAATACACTAAACGTGCCCACGCCGTATTGCACCGACACTGCGCCAATTCCTCGGTATCTGGCATACCCTTCCGCTGCGTAGCCTGCTCCCAGTTCGGTTACATCGCCTACTGCGTCAATACCAGGAAAATTATCCAGAGCGGTCATAAATTCTTGCACATAGTCACCAGGCACTTGAAACACCTTATCAAGGCCCAACTGCTTTAGCCGCCACAGTAAATGGTCGGCAACCGTAAAGTTAGCGGTACTCATGATTAATACCTTGATAAGCAAACTCAGTGACTTTGTCTAGTGTCTTTGAACTGGCATTTGGCTGTTGCTCAGAATGTTGACATGAGCATCCACCTTTACGGCAATCTACTGGTAGGTAGTTATGGTGTGACTTAAGCCACTGTTCATACTGGGCTTTGTCTTTAGATAACCACTTAGGTGTAGGTAAAGCAAAAAACTCAGCCAATGTCGATTCAGCCGTATTTAGCGCGCCTTCCACCCAACCTTGTTCATAGGAGTACGCTTCGCCAACAATATAGATTTCTTCACTCGCGACAGGGTGGCGCATTCTGCACATGATCTCATCAAGACGGTAATTGGCTTTCCACTCATGCCAGCCACCACCATAAGGGTCATCTCCCCATTCTTGGTAGATTGCAGAATATGGCATTGGGAGCGCTTTTTGATTATGTAATGCTTGAATTTGGCGATGTGCCGCTTCCACCATCCCCGTGGTAATTTGATACTGATTTTTAGGTACTATCTCGTTTTCGGTATAGCCTTGTGCACCATAGGCTGGCATAAAGCCTGGGTAATGCTCGCCCTTTTCTAACCCTTTCCAGTAAGGGATGGTGCCAATATCATTGTAAGAAGCCATTAGCAGCGAGTTGGTATTAGGCTCACCATAGGTGTGCTCTTTTTTACACACCCGTTTGCCTTCGTCGTCTGTCCCGTATTTAAGGCATTCTTTTTGGTCGCATTCCGTGCCCATGTAATAGGTTTGACGGATTGGTAAGTCAGTGACAGAACGACCTGCAACAAGACCCAAACTGCGCCACCAAGGTTGCTCGTAAGCCATAAACATCTTAATCGCCTTTTGGATAAGTACAGACGGAATGTTTTCTTTTAACCAAGGGTCATCAAAGAACGGCGATTCAATTAGCTCAAGCGAGCGTCTTGGCATAGCCAAAATAAGCCGCTTCACTTTGACGCTATATGCGGGGGCATCTTTATCAACCACTTTCCCACTGCTATTCACTTGTGTTGGTTGAAAAGTGAGTACATAACGATACTCGCCACAATCATGCAGCTCAATTTTTGCGAGTCGATTTAGCATATTAACGCGTTTACTGCTTTCAAGGCAGCCTGGTGCCGCGGCAAACTCTTCACATAACTTCAGCGGTAACGCCTGAAAACCATCTTTGAGAGTCTTAAATACCGTATCATCGCTATATTCAGTAGCTGGCAACTGAGTAACCGCGCTGGCATTCGCGACATTAGCATCGTAGCCACCTGCTTCTTTCATAAAGAGGTATGCTTCATTACTCAATACATGCTCAAGCAGGTTCCAAAAGCCAAAGCGCCAAATTTCCTTGCCGAATACTTTGACTTTCATCTGCTCTGCAAGTGACATATCGGCAAAGCCCGGGCAGATGAGGTTCATGACTTTAACTTGAAGATCTTCGGGTCCATAACCTCGCTCTGATTCTTCAAGCTGGTATGGGATTTTGTCTGGGCATTCGGCGAAATCACGATATCTAAAATATTGCCCGCGTAGATAAAATAGGTTGTTTTCACTGCCCGCTTCAGGGGAGCATTCTCCATTTGATGGGTACAACGGCAGCTTTGAGCCCATTGGAAAGTCTTTGGTTTGGAGGTTTAGCTCCTCCACCAGCGTACTCACCATCACATGATCGTCCGGAATAAAGCGCATTCCGCCTAGCTCAGCCACAACGTTGGGTAACCCCGGAAGTGTACGACTATACAAGCGACCACCGATACGGTCACTATATTCAAATAAGCCTATGCGATGGGTATCGCCAAGTTCTTGTTGAAGGCGCCATGCACTATACACGCCCGATACACCGCCACCCACAATGGCAATATCTAGTTCTTTATTCATTTTACTATGCTCCTTTAGGCTATTACTCAAAAGCATATGTAAGGGTGATGATTTTAGCTATTACACCGAGTTACAACGGATTACAGAGACATTACAGCGAGTACAAAAACCACGTTTCACTAAATCAACATAGATATGTAACTCAAATGTTTTTAGCCAAAAACGCTTAGCTAATCGCGTTTGTTTTAATTAACGCAAATGCCGTGCAAACGGCAATGACTCAACTCGGTGAAGAAATCGGCATAGTCCTTCTGATTTCTTATTCCGCCTAAAAGATGTTTATTAATTAAACAAGCCACTTAGCATGATCTTGGTTTTCTTTTTCACCAATTAGCGCTGACTCGATTAAAACAATTGAAATGAATGATTCACAAAAAAACTTCTAAAAAACTCAACTTTTGCGAAAACAAACATTGACCTTACCACCGTGGCAATCTTTACAGTTATTTAACTTGGCAGATTCATCCTTAAGGTGAAGTTGACTTTTTATTAACCTCACTTTGTTAGTAGGGCATGGAAATTAATTACTTCGTGCGTTACCGCTTTGGCACATGCTTGTCGGTAAACAAACTAATTAGGCCGTTACTCAAAGGTATTAAACACCTTTAACACAACTACAGATAGAGACTAACGAAATGAAATTAAAAGAAAAAATGGTTGGAAAAGTAGAGCAAAAACTTCTAGAGATGATCCGCATGGATGTCGCTGAACACTATCCGACTGTCTCCGCCTTTTATCTAGAAGGTGGGCATTTTGATCCGCGTTATTCCGCTACTGAATTCTCAATCGATTCAATGGTAAAGGTGTTAAGTGTCGCGAACAACGCGATTCTAGAGCACAAGAAAAAACTTAAAGTAGTGCTTGGCGTGTTGATAGACGATCTAGGTTTGCAGTGTGGTAGTGAATCTTGTGATATTTCTGCATCCCCAGCAATGACCACCGACAGTCAAGGACTTGCGCCATTACCTGACGAGCTAGAAGTCGTATTAAGTGATTACAGCATTGTAAAGCGCGACCGCTTAGTACTTCAGGGGGAGCGCAATTGTAAAAACCGTGGTATCCAATCGTTACGTAAAATCATCTCGCAAGATTTAGCAAGTTTCCCACAATTGTCACTCGCAACGAGCAACGGTGTGACCAAAATTCTCTTCGAAAACAGTAAGGGAGTAGACATCGTTTTAGCTGAATCAAAAGATAAGGATATATGGACTGCAAAATGCCCGCTTATCATGGCGCAGCACTATAAAGATACATATCAAAAAGCACTGAAAATGAACCCTCAGGCAGGGGTATTCCACATTATGGACTTCTCTGAAATGGATGACTTTCACAAGGTCATGAATGGTACTGAAGTGGCGTTAGGACTTTTCCTACAAGACGAAAGCCTAGGCGACAATATCGTTAAGATCTCCAATATCTTCTTGTCTGACTTTGATATGGAAGATTATTCCATTAACACCCAAACCAGCACCCTAGCCGGAGCTTGCGAAGCGTAACGCAAGCACCTATCCGCTTCAATTTGCCTGTTGCCCCAATTTTATACGGAGATTTTTATGTCACTCATTACAGCACTAGAGAGTAAGTCCACCACTGAAGCGTCGCTACGCTTTCCTATCTATTTAGATCACAACGCCACAACGCCGTGCGACGAAGCAGTGTTACAAGCCATGTTACCTTACTTTTGTAACGACTTTGGTAATGCTGCGAGCATGTATGGTTTACATGGCTGGAACGCCCATAAAGCGGTCGAACAAGCCCGTGAAAAAATTGCAGACGCCCTTGGCGCACAACCTGAAAATTTTATCTTTACTTCTGGCGCGACTGAAAGCAACAACTTAGGGATCCGCGGCGTGTTTCGTGCTTGTAATCACAAAGGCAAGCACATTATTACTTCGTCGATTGAGCACCCTGCAACGCTTGCAACACTTAGAGATCTAGAACAGGAAGGCGCTCGCGTTTCTTATCTTGAGCCGTTACCTGATGGCAGCTTTGATATCGACGCAATGAAGGCCACAATCACGCCTGAAACAATTTTAATCACCGTGATGTACGCAAATAACGAAATTGGCACCATTAATCCAATCGAACACATTGCCTTTATTGCAAAGCAACATGGCATTCTATTTATGTCTGACGCCACACAAGCGCTTGGCAAGGTTGATATCAATCTAACCACTTGCCCTATTGATATTTTAACTTGCTCAGCACACAAAATTTATGGCCCTAAAGGGGTTGGCGGCCTGTATTTAAGACATCAGCATGGCAATAGAGTGGTTGATATTAGGCCGCAGATCACCGGTGGTGGAAGCGAGCAAGGGCTACGCGGTGGCACGTTAAATGTACCTGGCATTGTTGGTTTTGCCAAGGCAGTGGAACTTGCACAGCGAGAACTAAGCAATGGCGCAATTGACAAAGTTGAACAGCTAAGGGACAAGCTAGAAGATGGTTTATTGGAGCTACAACAGGTGCAAGTCAATGGCATGAGCGAAGAAAGACTCCCGCATGTTTGTAATGTCTCTTTTCATGACACCGACGGTAAAAAAATGCTGAGCTTATTAAAGAAGAGCATTTCGGTCAGTACTGGCTCAGCTTGTTCGTCAAGCAACCTATCGCCAAGCCACGTATTAACCGCACTTGGGCTATCGGATGAACTGGCACAGGCAACCATACGCTTTAGCCTAGGCAGGCATACTACAGAAGCCGAAATTGACTTCGCACTCAACAAGGTTAGAGAAGTCGCGGCGCTCACTTTACTTCTCTAAATAATACTAAATTATTCCCAATTAGATACTTAAGGAGAAAAATATAACAATGGAAAACTTATCGAATTTAGCCAATGCACTTGATTACTCGGACATTATTCACCTTGAGTTTTACGTGCAGGAGCAGCTTGCAAAGGGGAAGGTAATTTGTGATTTGATCATTGGAGATTTTGACACGCAACAATTTCCGATGCCCGACTACCTTACCGCACAGATCCAGCAAGCTTACGAGAATAAGCATAACGATTACCCCCACTTGAGGGGGTGTTATCACTTCGCGATGAAGTAGCAAAACAAACTAAAAAGCACTTTGACGTCAGCTACAACCCAGACACAGAGATGCTGATCTCTGGCGGTGCAAGGCCTTTGCTGTATTCTGCGATGCTCGCTACAGTGAGCGCAGATGACAAGGTGATCTACCCTGTTCCTTCTTGGAATAACATGTTTTACACCACTATGTGTGGTGGCAAGCACGTGCCAATTGAAACCAGCGTAGCAAATCAGTTTTTACCTACAGCGGAACAGCTTCAAGCGCATATATCTGACGCGCGCCTTATCACCTTATGCTCACCACAAAACCCGAACGGCTCTATGTTTTCAAAGCAACAGCTCAGTGAAATCTGCGACATGGTTGTCGCAGAAAACGCGCGCCGCAGAACTATAAACGCCAAACCACTCTATGTGATCTACGACCAAGTGTACTGGATGCTGACAATGCAAGAGGTTGAGCATTATCATCCAGCGTCGCTTTGCCCAGATATCAAGCCTTACTTAATAGTGGTTGATGCCGGCACCAAAGCTTTTGCCGCAACAGGTATTCGAGTTGGGTGGGCGACAGGCCCACACGAAGTGATAGCAAAAATGCAGGTGATCCAAGAACATATAGGTGCAATGGCCCCGACGGCAGAGCAACTTGCCACTGCGGTGTTATTTCAAAATGAAGCCTACCTACAAAGTTATTTAGCCGGCTTTAAAGAAAAAATACTAGCCTCAATGGCGGTACTGCATCAGGGTGTTCAGGATATGAAAAGCGCAGGCATGGCAATCGATTCATTTATACCAAATGCCGGCATTTATATGACCTTGAAGATCGACGCCATCAATATGGAAACACCCAACGGAAACGTACTCGAAAATGCAGATCAAGTTAGTCGTTATTTAATTGATAGCGCAGGGTTAGCACTGGTGCCATTCGCCAGCTTTGGCTGTCGCTCTAAAGCGTCACAGCTTTGGTATCGCGCTGCCGTTTGTACTATTTCACCGAGTGAAATTGAAACGGCGCTGCCAAGATTACAAAGTGCACTGCTCGCACTTACCCAGTCAAGACTATTACTTGAGGCTTAGCGCTATTCTGCACAACAAAAAAGCCAGTCTTCTTAATTGAAGACTGGCTTTTTAACGTTTGGTTATTCTAACCTTCAGCTATTTTAGGCTATTTTGGCAAAGCCCATCTAAAATTGGACAGTTTGCATTTTCGTCACCACTACAGTTGTCCGACAGTTGTTTCAAGGTCTCACGCATTTGCTGAAGTTCATTGATTTTATGCTCAATCTCATTCAAATGATGCTGCGCTATCGATTTGACTTCACGGCTAGTACGGTCTGGATTTTGTAACAAATCGAGTAAAGATTGGATCTGCGCAATAGGAAACCCTAGTTTTCGTGCTTGCTTTATCACACCTAGTAATTGTAATTGTTGCGAGTCGTACAGCCTGTAACCCGCTTCACTTCTTTTGCTGCACTTTAGTAGCCCGCTTGCCTCATAATGGCGGATCATTTTTGCAGAGAGTCCTGTACGCTGCGCGGCTTCACCGATTGTGATCAGTTTTTCCATGACGTTTACTCCTTTGGTTGCCAACGTTGCAATAACAACGCATTGCTAATGACTAGTAAACTACTGGCCGCCATCGCCGCACCTGCAAAAATAGGGTTAAGGTAACCCAGTGCTGCCAATGGAATGCCAATGACATTAAAGATAAATGCCCAAAATAGATTTTGCTTGATTTTGCGATAGGTTAATTTTGCCATCGCTAAAGCAGATGCCACTAAGCTTGGCTCGCCGCGCATCAGCGTCATTGCCGACGCGCTTACCGCCACTTCCGTACCGGTTGCCATTGCGATACCCAGATCAGCCTGTGCCAGCGCTGGGGCGTCATTGATCCCGTCGCCGACCATTGCCACACAGTAACCTTGCTGTTGGGCATTAGCAATATACTCAGCTTTGTGCTCTGGCAGTACTTGCGCTTTATAATCGTCCAGCTCCAGCAATTTAGCATTGTACTGTGCACTACTTTGGCTGTCTCCGGTCAACATTGCAACTTTAATTCCTTGCTGCTTAAGCTGTTTGACCGCGGTATAGGCATGAGCTTTAAGCTCGTCAGTAAAGTAGAATAGCGCCAAAAACTCGCAACTCAGTTCACTATTTTGGCTCACTAACCAAGATAAAGAAGCGCCGGGTATTTCTTCTGGTAGCGCAGGCAAGGTTAAGCCTAACTCTTGCATCCAAAAACCGCTCCCCAAATAGACTGTTTTATCTTGGTATTGTGCTTTAACGCCTCTACCCGCCACCACTTTAAAGTCGCTTACAGGAAGTAATGACAATTGCTTTTCTTGTGCCTTATTGACCACAGCCTTGGCAAGCGGGTGTTCGCTGTATTGCTGTAACGATGCCGCTAGCTGTAACACGTCGTTTTGATGATACGTAAAAGTGTGCATATTGCTAAGCTCAGGTTTGCCCACCGTAAGCGTGCCGGTTTTATCAAAAATTACCATATCGATGGTAGTTGCTTGCTCCAGTGCACCAGCATCTTTTACTAAGATCCCATAGCGCGCGGCAGTGCCAGTACCTGCCATAATCGCGGCTGGTGTTGCTAAACCAAGCGCACACGGGCAAGCAATAACAAGAACGGCCACTGCATTAAGAATACCCGTTGGCCAATCTCCCGTGCTGAGGCCCCATGCAAAAAATGTAATAAGCGCAATCACTAGTACTGCTGGTACAAATACCGCACTCACTTTATCCACCAACGCTTGCACTGGTGCTTTCGCGCCTTGTGCTTGCTCTACCAAGCGAATAATTTTGGCTAGGGTCGATTCCGCGCCAACACTGGTTGCATCCACTTCAAGCACGCCATCAAGATTCACCGAACCACCAGTCACTTTATCTGTTTGTGCTTTATAAACAGGCACGCTTTCACCGCTGATAAGCGCTTCATCTACCTGTGAGTGACCTTCAACTACAACGCCATCAACCGGTATACGCTCACCAGGTTTGATCAATAGTCGTTCGCCACTTTTTACTGCCCCAGCTGGGACTTCTCGCCAACTGTTATCACGCCAGACCATAGCCGATGTTGGCCTTAAGCTTTCAAGCGCTTTAAGGGCGCTGGTTGTACGCAGCTTGGCTCTGTGTTCAAGATACTTACCCAGCAGTACCAAGCTCAACACGGCACTGCTGCTTTCGAAGTATAAATGCGGAGCGCCATGCTCACCGCTGAATGTCCACCACAAATACACTGACAGACCATACGCTGCACTGGTGCCGATGGCCACCAGCAAATCCATATTCCCCGTTCCCGCTTTTATTGCTCCCCATCCAGCACGATAAAAACGCGCACCAAAATAAAACTGAACAGGTGTTGCCAGTGCCCATTGCATCCATGCAGGGAGCATCCAGTTTTGGTTAAACAACATGGCAAACATGGGTAACACCATAGGTAGAGTGAGCGTCAGTGACGCCACTGCCGGGAACCAATCAGCGCGATAAAAGGGAGTTGCTGCAACTTGTTCGTTTAACTCATCCGAGCCTGCTTGTGGCTGCACCACGGTGTAACCGGCGTCGTTAAGCTTGGCTTCTATTTCAGCGAACGGTAATTCTGCCACTAAAGTTAAGGTAAGCTTTTCAGTCGCTAAATTGACCTCGGCTTTAATTACCTGCGGTAATGCTTGCGCCGCCTTTTCCACTCGGTTCACACAAGACGCGCAAGTCATGCCTTTAACTTGATATTGCACTTCACTGGTATTGACCTTGTAACCTGCATCTTTTACCGCACTCACCAATGCCGACACTTCCGCACTGCCTTCAACAGACACCGCTTCCAAAGCTAAGTTAACACTGGCACTGACAACGCCAGACACTTTCTCTAAGGCTTTCTCAACTCGGCCAACGCACGAGGCGCATGTCATGCCCGATACATTAAATTTTATTACCTTGTCCATTTCTATCTCCGCAAACGCGTTAATTCTCATTGTTGGACACTAACCCTTACCCTCATGGTAAGGTCAAACAAGTTAGCGTTAAAACTGGCTGCTAGAGAGATATTAATTATCTGAAGCTCAGGTTAAATATTAGTTGACCTTACCATCAAGGGAAGCTTCACAGTGCAAACTCTTTAATCTACAAAGGAAATAATGATGTTAAGACTAAGAGTAGAAAAAATGGTCTGCGGTCACTGCGTAAAAGCAATCACAGAAGCAATGCAAGCGGCTGATAGCCAAGCGCAAGTGAATGTCCGCCTAGATGATAAAATCGTTGAAATTTCAAGCACCAAAGGAGAAGACGACGTTATCGCCATTATTCGTAATGCAGGCTATAGCGCAGAACTCATCAACGAAAGCTTTGCCTAACTCCCAGAAGTTATCAATCCAAGTCGACCCAAACCACTTTGCATTAGTAAGGTGGTTTATCCACTCACTTCCACCTTCATTGCCACTCGCACTTGCTTTATACAGCTCACGTTAATAAACGCTCACAATAATTCACACTTTGACAAAGCGCAGACAATGCGCAGACAATGCGCAGACAATGCGCAGACAATGCGCAGACAATGCGCAGACAATGCGCAGACAATGCGCAGACAATTACGCCGTTTGTATTAGATAAAGTCAATACAACTGCGACTAAAGGAATAATTTAAGGACAACACAATGAGCTTTATCGGCGCCGGTGCAGGCAACAAAGCCCAGAGCGTGCAATACAATGTCGACGCGCAAACTGCCAAATTACGAACCTCAGGTTCTGCTTCTTGGCGACACAACAATCCAGCCCTACTGCCATTAAATATCAGTGCAAAGCGAAATCAAGCGCTGGGACAAGCCTATCGTATTGCGATATTTCCCGACCGTGCTGCGGGAGAGCAAGCCTTTTTAGAAGAGATCGAAAGAGCTAAATACGGCGATTTAACTTAGGCCAAATGGTCAATGCGTTTATTCCTGACTACATAATCGACCCACCACAGTGGGATGAACAAAACCAAACGGCTGTTCTACCGCATATTGAGCCAATACCGGGGATGGATGTTAATCTGCCTATTAGCGACCCACAAGCATTCTTAGACTTAGTAACCCTTAAACTGGGTTGGCAAGTAGGAACTGAGAGTGATGTTGCCAGAGATTTTGAAGCCGAAGCCAGACAAGCGTCTATCGTGTCAAACGCGAACGTTCTCATTAACGGTAGAACCGCTGTGCATAGTGGCAGCGGCGGTGTGTTAAGCACAGTAGACGTTTGTTTGACTAAGATAGGCAAAGTGGTTTTGCCTATTCCCTACGGTAACATTGCTCGCTCATCAGACGCCGCAAGCGTTGCCAGCTCAGTAAAAATTCAAGGTAACGGTGCGGCCAATATCAAGTCTAACTTTTCAAAAAGTACGGGAGACCAACCCGGTAATAAAAAAGGTATCGCTAGTCGAACATTGGGTAAAAAAGCAGAGTTTCTGCAAGGCAGCTTTGATGTTTACATAGAGGGAAAACCGGCGGTTAGGCAGGGAGATTTAATGGTATCTAATAATAAAAATACGCCCCCTGCACCATTGAGCCAGCCCGGCGGTGCGACTCCTGCAGGCCTTGATGTAGTGCTTGGCGCAGAGCCATTAAACCAAGACGGTACGAATAAAATCAATATAAAAGTGTCGGGTAGTAGCAAACCTAGCGATGAAGAGGTGAAGATAGGATGAGCCACACTTTACCAACCAAAACCAATGCTAACAGTAATTTTAGAGAACTTGTTTTTGAGGGCTATGCAAGCGACAAAGAAGTGGTCTCTTTGATGCTCAAAGACACCTCGGTTGATGGCACAAAAGAAGGCTATTATAAGGTTCCCCTCTACACTTCAAACACGGTAGACCAACAAAGCAGCGATGCCGACATTGAGCTGGTACACATTTATCCATTTTTATACGACACGCCAGAGCAGCAACTACAATCAGCCTCTCCAGTAACCAGCGGATTTATCTATATTTATGTCGATGGCTATTTATGGCGTGAGCTACAAGTTATCGAACCTGAAGACTTTGACGCTCCGGCGCTATTCTCAGATGTGAATTTGTATTGGCAAAAAGGTTTTTTAAGTTGGAAAAAGTCGGCCAATAAGCCAAACTCACGACCGCAAGGCACGCGTGCAGCAACCTGTAAGCCAACCAGCAGCATTCTCGTCCCGCATAAACTAAATGGTAACGAAGTAAGCGTAGAAATTGCATGGTCTGAAGTGCAGTGGTCATGGGAGCAGATCTTGTTGTTTGGTGGTTTTAATGAACAGGATCCACGTTTAAATACCGGCACGCCACTCGCTGACGAAGAAAGACATTGCCCCACCCCAGGAGATGCAGCTGCGCTCAGAGCACAGCGCATGACTAAGCTGGATAACTTAGGGCAATTTGCTACAGGCTTTAACGACCAAGGCAAAGTAGTTAACACCCCCACACTTCATCAAAAACTGCACCTGCCAGAGCGCGATAAAATTGCCCAAGTGCCGATTTTTGACGGGATCCATGTGGCTCGAATGTATGTGGTGAAAATTCAAAGTTTGGTGGTTGAAATTGAAGCGCTTATGAACCACCTCTCTGGTGTAAACAGCGAAACAGGTGAAATCGACTATCAGCAACGTAATAAATACGAGCTTGCAGTTTACATGCTGCAAACTTTCTATCTGCAAACGGACGCCGTTTTAGATAAAGACATAGAAATACAGTCATCTGATGAAAAGCTAGTCGAATCGGATGAAGACGCCATCGACTTTGCCAACAAACTTAAAGAATGGCGAACAGAATGCTTAGATGAAGAGGCTTTTTTTGAGTTTTTGCAGGAAAAAACATTTCGAGAACTTGCTGAAAATATAGCGGAGCTCACTGATGAACTCATTAACTTTCTCGATCAAGAATCGTTAGCCGCTGGATTTACCGAGTGCTTTAAAGATTATGCGCATCAAACTGACTTAAGGTTTTTTGAAGCCTATGACTTACTCACCGATCTATTTTTGGTTTTGAAGCCCCACCCAGCAGCGCAAATAGCTCAAATTAACAGAGACAAAGAGTTTTGGCACATGCTAAGTAGCGGCCACCGAGGACAAGACTTTATTCTGCAATGTCTAGATCAACATCCAAGCAAACCAGGAAAAGAAATTGCGCAGTTTTTATTTCCAAAACCTACGGGAAATAAGCTAAGTGAATACGAAAAGCGTGACTTTAACCGCTTTGAGCTTAAGCTTACGAGCGCAAAAATCAAAAAGATCCATAAACAAGAGGAATTAATAGATTGGAATGAAGGAGAGCAATTAGGCAGGCGGCTTTCTCAGGTGATTTTTGGTTTAGCCGTTAGTGTATTTGAGATCCCCGATATCGCCCATAAACTTTCGAGTCACAAAGGGACGTTAGGTCAACAAAAATCTGCGACACAAGCAGCAACAAACGCAACTCAACAGCAGTATGAACAAACTCAAAAGGCACTGAAAGAGGCCGAACTTGCAAGAGATGAAGCGCTTGATGAGCTGACAAAAAAAGAAGCTGAGTATGAACAACGAAAGTCTGAACTATCGCGTTTGACTCCTGAAGAACATCAACTCAAAGCTGCAGAATTAGACGCAAAGATACAAGTTGAAAGAGCACGATTACAACGCCTTGAGACCAAGTTTGCAGCAGCAAAAGCGTCGGTTACACGAGCTCAAAGACAAGTTTCGACCTTCGTAAAGCTCAATAATGCATGGCACAAATACCCTTTTGCAAAATTGATTGATGCAAAAGCGGATGTATTACAGCCACTGATGCGATTAGTAGATATCTCAACACCCGGGCACCTTGTTGAAGTCGAAATGAGGGTCTCCGATTATATAAATGGTAACTTTCCTAAAGGTTACATGCCGCTTGACCCCAAATCTCGCCAGCTTTCTGCCGAGAAGCAAGTGAAAGAATTAAATCAGGTGATACGAGCGAACAGAAAGCGAAACGTCAATATAAAATACGGCGGCGCCAGCCATAAGGTGTCTCTGGAAGATGTTTTGAACTTGAATAAACGCCTTGAACTCCTAACCCAATCGTTAGACAGAGCGCAAACAACCACCTTTATTGAAAGTAAAGAGAAAGTCATTGCCTATTTGGTTAAAGCAACCGGCGCCGATTTGTCTGCTGAAGCCTCAGCAGCAAGGGCAAAACAAATTTATGATGACACGGTACAAAATGCAAAACACTATTCAACTGAGTTAGAAACCCAACACACCACTATCAAAAATCTCGCAGAGCGCACAGCAAACCTAGAGAAATGGCAAAATAAAGTTGTTACCGAGGCCGCATCCAGCCAGTCGCTAAAAAGAGGAATGGTGGGTGTATTAGGTGCTTTATATATCTTTGAAATTGCAAATGTGAGGCAGGTCGTTTCAAGTTATGATTTTAAATTTGATAGAAAATTTGCAGACTTAGTTGGAACCGCTTCTGATTTAGCTGCAATTCATTATTCAGTGCATTCTGCAATTACACAAATGCGGTCCGGTTTGCTAAGTCCACGACAATATGCCGCCTTTGAACACCATAGGCGTGTTTTTGGAAGTAATAGCGCACAACAAAAATATGGGCCAACCTTTTCGAGTAAAGCGTCGTTAATGAAATGGACGAGTAGATTAAATTTACTTGCCTCAGCATACAGTGCGACCATATCTGCTTTTGATGCTTACTATGCCTATAAGCGGGGCGATGTGTGGGCAACCACAGGAAACTTACTTGTGACAGCTGGTTTTGCGGGAATGGCAATAGATAGCCTACCTATGGTGTTGGCCAAATATTCTCGTGCTGCAGTTATGTTACAATTTGGCAGGTTGAGTATCTATGGTCTAATAGCAGTACTTATAGGCTACGGTGTACTCTATTTAATCCATAAAGATCCGCTCGAAAACTGGTTAACCGTCTGCCCTTGGGGTAAAAATGCCTTTGAAGGTGGCGAAAAAAAGCTACTAGCAGACAACCCAACCTATTCTTGGCAGGCTCACCCAGAATATGCTCTGCATGCACTTTATGACGCGCTATTTGCCCCATCTATTATGGCTGAATCCCAGGTGATGCAGCTCAACACCTTTTCACGTGTTGCTGATAAAATATCAAAACGTGGTAAATTTCATATCGTAAACTTTAATATGCAGGTTCCAGGGCATATTCCTGCATCTCAACTGGGTTATTTAGACCTAGAGTTCGATATTAAACCCGTAGCTTCCAATAAACCATGGCAATCTTTGCTAAGTACAGCGGCAAAGGGGCAAGCCTCCACCGCAATCGATCACTTCTGGGAACATGTCAAAATTACCGTTAGTCCTCAGTTTACCGGGTTTCAGTTACAATTCGACGAAACTGCGCTGTACCCTTATTTTGACAAGCTAAACTGCACAAAGTTAAAACTGCGTATGCGTTGTACAAAATACCCCTTGGTAAGGGGCAAACCATTAGCCCAAACTCGAGTCAAGAGTTTAGGCTACCAGCTCCAGAGCGCGATCAAGATGGCAATATTTCAGAAGCACGGCTTTGGAGTGAACAAACCGTAGAGGTAGAGATCGATGATTATGGTTTAAGTGCAGCTGGGTTGCTACAAAGGCTATTAAACTAAAAGGCCAAATAATGAGAGAAAAATTAAATCTAAAAACGTTTACAGTCCTATCTGCTATTTTACTCAAAAAAATAGTAAGTAAGGTAATGGAAACCGACGTAGCGCCCAAAGCACCGCTAGAGATAAAAGAGCATACGGAGGACAATTTACCACCCATTGATTTTGGTCGACCGGTGGAAGAGACCCCGTTACTACCAATAGCAGACTCTGTACCAAGACGTAAAAAAGTAAAGGGGGGATTTGAGCGAGTACCAGCTCAGTTAAACAGTCGATTCTTACTGTCGCAAAATAGCCTTATGGCCTCAAACAAAAGTATTAAGTTAGTGAGTGTTGACCTTGATCGTATCGATAAGCTTTCAAATGCAGCTTTTGCTTATATGGCAATATTAGTTGTGGCGATCTGCTATTGGAGTTATTTTCATAATCCTGATCCAAGATTTCTCTGGTTAGGTGGTACGCTCAGCGTACTCGCTACACTTATATTCATTCGTACTTCTCATATAAGACGCACTTCAGCTGAAGTACTCCGTGTTGATTTCTTTCGCCATAGTGGCCTTGTTACCTTTCCCATTGGTAACAATGTTAGTACCTTTTCGTTAGCGTTAGATGAGGTTGATTTGTATATCGGTAAAGTTTCCGCAGGTCGAGGGGTGCAGTTTAATATGGCCTATTTGGTACCAAAGCGCTACCCCAAACATCTTCGCCATCAACCTATGTACCCTGTCGACTGGGAGCCAAGAGACTTAGAAGATAGCATGGAGCTGTGGAGTGAAATCCATCGTTTTATGGATAACACACAAACTATACCTGCATCCTTTTACAAAGGCTGGCAAGAGGTAATCGAAAGCAGTGACTTTACGGAGCAAGATAAAATAATCATATTAGGTGAAGATTTAGTAAAACAAGCCCCCTTTTACGACCTAAAAAATAACCGCCCACTAGACAAAGAGTTTTGGTGATACTCGAATTAATCTCTATAACAAGGAGTTTTTGTGACAATAAAAAAGTTAATTAAGAAATGCGTTGAGCATATTCTAGATGAAGGAACGCCCACTCGTGCAATCAGTGATGTGAGTGCACCAAATCAACAACCCAAATATGGTCAAGCTTATCAACAACAGCCGCAACAAGTAATACGGAATGGTCAGCAAGTTACAATGACAAGATCTCAAGTTTCAATAACGCGAGAGCCCAACCCAGTCGCTGAATTTTTGATTAAAGCCATTGTTATTTTGATAAGCACCTTTGCAGTTGGTGCTTTATGTTTTGATGCATATTATTTAAATAAACGAGGCGACAATGCAGCAGTCGGCTTAATGATGGCAGCCGTTGGTGTGATGTATGGGTATCACTTTATTATGGCAAAGCTTGGCGATTACACTCAGCTTGTAAAGACATCCCGTTTTGTAGGATGGGGCTTAAATATAGCAGGTACGTTTTATAGCCTATTTATCTTTGCTGATTTGCTGTCTGACTTTCGCGGGCACTCAGAGGATCAAGTAGCCCTTATCATGGCTTTCATCAATATCGTTTTTATAGGATTTTTGTTCTTTCTAATCCATAAAATAAAGCAACCCACAAAGCAAAATGATTAAACCCTTTGCAATAGTAAGCCACCGCTTAAATCGGTGGCTTACTATTTTGAGCCTGTGCACATTCAGGAAACCTGATTTACTGACTCTTTTGCATTAACTTTAAATAGTTATTGTAAATATGGCTTACTTGCATTGTTGATTTACCTACACTTATATCATGGTAACTCAAGTTACTAATTACCTACCATTACATTTTGCACGTTAGTTCCACACTTTTCTAAGCGCTTAACAGCGTATGTTTATCGCCTATTGATTTGTCACTCGCTACGGTGAGAAAAACTAAAGCTTTGCTCTGGCACCAGCTGACCGCTTAAATCGTTTGGCGTTGAGTAAAACGACACATTTAGCATGTCTTTTTGGTTGTCTAATTCGATATGCGCAAAGCCCCAAGTAAAAGCTTTATTCCAGACTAGGTCGTACTCTGGGTAACGCTTTTCTTGATAGTTAGCAAGCGGTGTATGCGTGCCACGCATTTTTGACGCGGCGCCACTGATAATAAGTGGTAACTTAGGCTTTGTATTTGCGGGGAGTACACGCGAGCAGTCGTCCGTTAACAGTTCCAAATCATGCTCATGGCCTGCGATATATGCATCTGCGTACTCACATAATTCGGGTAAGATTAAGCGGCGTAATACATGCGCTTCGTCATACTTGGTGCCTCCAATAGACCAAAGTACATGGTGTCCATACACAATTTTCCATTTTGCGGTTGAGTTTTTCAGTCCATTTGCAAGCCACGCCAATTGTCTGTGATCTTCACCATTAACGGGTTGCTCATGTTTTTCAATGTCTTCGACTTCGGCTTGTCCGCTTGCCAGTGCACTCGCCAGTCCCTGCTCACTACCGTCCGGTTTTAGTGGAATTTCGTAATAATGCTGACCTGAGAGCAACATATTGGTATCAAGCACAAAAAATTCGACATCATTGCCTTTTTCACCTTGGATGTAGCTGTAATAACCTTTGCCATCCATATGAAAATTAGTTTGCTTAGCCATCCACTCGGTCTGTAGTTTCACGCCGCGACGAGATGTCTTCCAGTCGTGATTGCCTAATGCTGAGTACACGACCAACTTTGGATTTTGAATAAGCAGCGGCTTTAGCGGCCCTAAAATCAAGTCATCCATACGCTTTTGGTCATCTTTGCCATCGTTAGCCGCCGCACCGTCAGGATAGATATTATCACCAAGCTGAATGGCAAAGTCGCATTGCTTTTTATCACACAAAGAGGCCATTGCCTGTCCAACCACCAACGCACCGGTTTCCTCCGTTGCGGTTTCGGTTCCCGGATAAACATAGATAGGCGCATGATTAAACTCTTCGAGTGGGCGATGTTCTTCTAGCCAATCCGCATTTTCAGCAGCAATAAACTCAGCCTTATTTTTAGGCGATTTTATGTGCTTTGTTTTTGGATAATCGGGGTGATAGCCGCCATCACCAAAGGCCAAAAAGTTAATATTTTCTGCGGCCTGCGCTGCGCCACTAAGCGCAAATAGTATAGCTACTGATGTTATTTTCATTGTTACCGACACAGTGTTACCACTGCATCCTCCTGTATATAAATAAGGTGGGTGTCCTTTTAAAATGCTTTTACAAGGACACCCACTATTACTTCTCCCTTAGAAGGAGGTTACCGTTACTCCAAGCTCAAATGAACGACCATAGGTTTCGTATTGGTAGTTGTAACGAGTGTCGCCTTGATAAATGCTCATCGGCTCGTCAGTTAAATTAATCGCGTTGAAGTAAAGCTGAGTTTGCTCGGTATAAAAGTACTTCATGCTTAAATCGAGTTGCAGATGGTCGTCTTGGAAAACGCGCTGCTTGTTCTCTTCAAACAAAAAGCTTTTGCTCTTGTACGACGCACTTAACCTTGCGCTTATTTGGCTATTTTCATAACCAAACATCAGGTTGCCCACCGTGTCGGATTGGTTTGGTAAGTTATCATCAGCATCAATAAATGTGCCGTTGGCTGAGAGCATCAAACCATTTTTAAAGTTCTTCGTGTATGCAAGCTCTACCCCTGTCAGTTCAGCGGCGCCGCCATTAACACTTTGAATAACTTCTTTATAGCCTTGCCACTGACCATTATCTTGCACCTCGGCTTTGGCAATAAAATTATCGATGTTTTTGTGAAAAACGCCTGCGGATAACACGCCAATCGCGCCGGGATAATATTCTACCGAGAGGTCATAGTTTGTTGATTTGTAAGGGTCTAAGTCAGGATTGCCGACTTCGGCTTTACGCTCAATTTCAATTTCGTCATCATCTTCTGTGGTCTCTGTTTCTATGATTTGAAATGCTGCTGCATCTTCAAAGCTTGGACGCGCAAGAGTCTGTGTATAGGCAAAACGAGTGATCAGTTTGTCGCTGATTTCATAGCGTAATGTTAAGTTTGGTAATAAATGGTCGTAGCTATCTTCAACTTGCCATTGGTTGATCTCGACGCGTTCAACGTCATTCACTTCATCATTAATGAGTTCAACACGATTACCACTCGTTGCATAATCGGTGTCTTCGTATCTAAAACCTGCAATAACATTGAGTTTATCAATTTCGACCGTCAGCATGGCATAGAGCGCGGTGACGGTTTCTTCACTGGTGTATGAGCGACCTTGTGTTTCAATGTCAGTTTCAAGCGAGTTTAGCTCAAGGGCACTACGGTTGCTGTAGAAGTAGTCGCGGATCTGGCTGCGACTTAACCCCGGACCAAAGGCCCCAAGATCATATTCAGGCTCATTGGCCGTAAAGTCTTTCGCCGTTAGGTCATCAAAGCCACCGTCATATAGCTTGGCGTCAACGCGGTTAAACTTTTCACGGTCGGCATATTTACCACCAAATTTAATTTGCGCATTGTGACCAAGTAAGATGAAGTCTTTGGTTAAGTCCAGTCTAAAGCTGGTATTTTCATCTTCACTTAGGTTGTTCTCCCAGACAATTTCGTCGATTTCAAAATTGCTAAGCTGCTGGGAAGCTTCATCCGCCGCAAGCGAAGGTGTCTTACCATCAAGTACATACCCTAGCGCAAAATCTTCTCCAGCAAATGAGGTATCCAAGCGATTTGGTTCGCTTTCATCTGATTTTGAATAACCGATGCTGTATTCAATAAACCAATCCTGCACTAAGTTTTCGCCGCCCAAAACCACAGATAAAATGCTTTGCTCTTCATATCTGTCCTTGGTGTCTCTATCCATTTTCGTACCTGAGAAATAGGCCGCATTTTGACTTAGCTCATCGGCAAATACATCGCCTTTGTCAAACTTGTACTCATTGCGTTGACGAAATTCATCGTCAGAAAACTTGCTGTAGAGCGTGCGTAAGTAGTATTTGTTAAACCCTTTGTGATGCACATCAAGGTTCAACGCCGCCCCTAAACGCTCTCGCGTAATACGATAGTGGCGCTGCTCCATTTCCTCAGCACCAAAGAAGCTCACTGCTTCTACTGAGCTCACATCGTCCATTTCTAGTTCCATCCAGCCGCCATCGGTTTCCATATTATGAGAACCAAACTCACGCTCAAACCAAGATACCGCCGTTGCAACCCCAACCTCCAACTCTTTGCCTGCGGCATAAACATCGGTAAAACTAAACGACGCTTTTGGGCTGGTCTCGCTTACCTGTTCATTGTGTGAGGCTTGCAGCGTCACGCTGTAGCTCTGCCCTTCTCGGTCAAACGCACTGAGGCTTTTTACTTCGATGCTACCCCCACAGCTGATGCGTCCATATCCGGTGTTACCGTTTTGCTCACCTCTAGGCTTTGCACTAACTCACTTGGGATGACATCCATCGCCACCGAACGCACACCCGCTTCAGGAGAAGGCACGTTGGCCCCGTTGATGGTCACGTTGTTGAGATTTGGGTCGATCCCGCGAATTGCCACAAAACGTCCTTCGCCTTGATCTCGTTGAATTGAAAGTCCGGGCAAACGTTGCAGTGCTTCTGCAGCGTTTTGATCCGGCAACTGACCGATGGAATCCGCGCTGACGATGGACTTAAGTGAAAGGGCATTTTTTTGTCGGTTTAATGCACCGGCTTGTCCGGCTCTTTGCCCCACAACAATAATATCGTCCATTTGGCCCGATTGAGAACCAAGCTGTACTTGAACATCGGTGACTTGGTTATCAGTAATTGTGATGCTTTTAGTCACGGTTTCAGCGCCAAGATAACTTATCTCAAGCGTATAATTACCCGCTGGAAGATTCGTTGCCATAAAGCGGCCATCTCGCTCCGAGATAAGGGTTTTGTCTAATTCTTTGATCACCACTTTTGCCCCTTGAAAGTGGCTCTTTTGCGAAACTGAACTGACTTGTCCAGTTAGGGTATTAGCAGTTGCAGCTGAGCTTAACGTCAGTCCAGCGCAGATCATCGCAACGGCAGAAAGCGTAAAGCTTGTCGGTATATTTTTTTTCATTATTTGCTCGCACAGGTTGAGTAGAATTTTAGCGCCCCGCTAAAACGTCGCGGCTACCCTAGTGCGAAAACGTGACGCGTTTATTTCACTTGAGTGCACTGCAGCCTATAACAGGGCGTTTATGCCAGCCGAACGCGTGAATTTGAGCCGATATGACCCCCACTCCTTTGGTTTTTGACAACAATATTCAACCTGAACTCTGAATAACAACTGGTTTCCTCGCTGCTGTTATTCAAAAATGTTGCGGTTTCTGTCATAAAAACATCGCCTTTGCTGAGCTAAATTGACCCTATCAGCACCAAGCACAAATTTTTACTATATCGCTCTAAATTTTGACCAGGCAACAAACATGAAACTTCAGCCTTTTTTACTTCATCAATCGCGGTGGTTGCTACTGGTGGGACTCACACTGGTTGCAATTACCATCACGGCCTATACCTCAGTACTGCGACCACTATCGGACGTCAATTGGCTCGATAGCATTGGTGAAGGTGGCCTCACGCTGATGACACTGATTTGGATTGCGGTGACCTTGCTCACTCGACCAAAAGGGCTCGTCACTAACCTACTGTTTGCAGGGTTGAGTGCCATGTATGTTTCTATGTTGTGGGATTTTTTGGATGAGATGGTGGTATTCACGCCCCATTATTTAACTAGTTTTGAAGCGATCCCTGCTTGCTTTGGCATGGTGCTGATGAGTATTTCAGCCTATTACTGGTATAAAGAACAAAGCATATTCAATCAAACCTTAATGAAAAAAGAGCGTTTTTATCGTGACCACAGCATGACCGACTTTGTCACCGGCCTTTACAGCGTTGAGTATATGCAAAACCAAGTCAGCCACGAACAATCTCGCCTTGCCAATGGCAATAGCCCATTTTGCTTAACGCTATTCGATATATGTGATTTTGCCGTTTATTCTCGCCAGCATGGTATGCAAAAAAGTAATCAGTTACTACGCGATATTGCCGATATGCTCTCTTTGAGCATGCGAGAGAGTGACCTGCTTTGTCGTTTTGCAGCGGATAAATTTGTGGTCATTCACCCACAAACCAACGATGTCCAAGCCCAAGCTTTTGCCAATCGTGCAGCCAAATTTATCGCCCGTCATGCCAACCATGATGACGGTCAAAACCAGCCACAATATAGTGCAGTGAGATGGAGCTGTATCGAAGTGAATGACAAATACTGTGGATTTGAACCTCTGATTGCAAAGCTTGTGAACCAGCTGAATCAGACCAAGGTCGCTACGACTTAATGTCCTATTTTGAGTGCCAGACAAAACAACTTGCGAGTCGCTACTTTGCGCTCCCCTTGGTGGAGTTGGCTTCCCAGCGTGGTGTACATGCAGACGTCATTTTGAAAGGCAGTAAGCTGTTTTATACCGATCTGCACTCCAGTTCAACCTCCATTAGTTATGAGCAGTTTGAAACAATAGTAAGCAACCTTGTCAGTCAGGCGAGCTGTCAGGAAGTCAGTTTTATTTACGGTCAATACCTACTTAATACGCTAATCAGTCACCATGCCGAGCTGTTATTTAATTGCCACAACATACAGCAATTACTCAAAGTACTACTGCTTAAAGGTTTGAATATATTGCCTTTTTACCACGTTAGAAAACTCCAGTCAGAAACAAGCTGCCATTTACTGTTTTCACCCGCCATTGCAGAAGGTAAGCCTGCGGTCACGCGATTTTTATGCGAAGCAATGGCAAGCCTTTGTTGTGGCTACCTTAAGTGGCGCAGCCCTGAAACCACATTGACGTTGCAGTTTCCTTACACAAAGCCAAAAGAAGTCGCGCAATACCTTAGCCATATACACCTAGCTTACAGCTTTGATCACAGTGATTTCTCCGTTGTAATGAGTAACCAAGCTTTAGCGCAGCAACAAGTTGGCACTTTCCCCTATTTGGTGGCTCGACAGTTAAAAGCCTTGCCCTCACCACAGCGTGGGTTTCTCGCTCAGCTGCACCGCTTACAGTTAAAGTATCCTAAATATCATAGTGAGCAAATCGCCGAAATGATGGGCATGAGTGCCGCAACCTTTAAACGCAAACTCAAGCTACATCAAACTACTTTTATCAACGAAAAAGACAGGCTGCATCGTCAACAAGCCATGTTTTACGTAACCGAGCAAGGCTATTCCAATGAACAAATTGCAACCGCTTTACAATTTAGCGACATCACTAATTTTCGCCGTGCATTTAAGCGTTGGACGGGATTAACGCCTTCCTATTTTCGTAAGATTTAACTTTACCCTGCATTTTTTCTTCTACACTGAAATGGATCTTGCGGTTACTAGGTCTTTTATAACGTGACTGCGTTTCGATAATCCCAGGGGCTGCTTACCTTTGCTGTTTGATTTTTGTTCTCCTGAGTGAGTTTTGATCGCGGCGCTCGACTTGCCGCATAGTGGGCTAAGCTAAAGTTGAGCAACAAAGAACGAAGCACACTCAGGTGAACCCGAAGGGCAGCGCTTGATTGGCATTTCTACTGTGTTATCGCCAGACTTACATAGAACAACTATGCTACGCTGGCTCAGCCTTGTATAAATGGCAATCAAACTGCTGCAAAAACAAACTTGAAAGATAAGCAGCCCCTTGGCCGAAGCTAAGCACGTTAATAGATAACAATGAGGATTAAAAACATGAAAGCATTAACGGGCGCTGCAATGGCGATGATGGTAGCAGGTTTAGTGGGTTGTAATAGCACAGAAAATAACTCCACGAGTGCGCAAGCCGCGGCAGCTGAAACAGATTTAGTGCATTGTTATGACGTCAATATTTGCGGTGGACATAACGATTGTAAAACAGCGAGCAATGCCTGCTCAGGGCAAGCTTCTTGCAAAGGCACAGGCTTTGTTGCCATGCCGAGCAAAGCGTGTAGCGATGTCGGTGGTAATCAGAAGGACGCTTGGGTTGGCAGTGTCGCAAAATCAGACCTAGTGCACTGTCACGATGTCAACGTGTGCGGGGGCCATAACGATTGTAAAACCGCAAGCAATGCATGTGCAGGACACGCTTCTTGCAAAGGGACTGGATTTGTCAGCATGCCAGCAAAAGCTTGTGCTGATATCGGCGGCAAAGCGAAAAGCTAATACGCTTCAACATAATCAATGTGAGAATTCATTCTCACTATCGATCATGTAAATTAAGCCGGCTGCTTTAACCTCAGCGCGTGTTTATCTATCAAGATTAATGTTGCAAAAGATAAACACGCACTATGCATTAAAAGAGCGAAACTATGTCAGTACCCTTTCTGGGCTTTGGTCTTGGCCTACGCACGTGTTATTTTGACTCTATTATCGACACTCGACCGCAAGTGGACTGGTTTGAGATTATCTCTGAGAATTACTTTGTCGACGGCGGCAAGCCTTGGTATTACCTATCGCAGATTAAAGAGCACTACCCCATTGTGATGCATGGGGTGTCGATGTCGATAGGCAGCACCTCACCTCTTGATATGAATTACCTCGCTCAACTTAAACGCACCATAGCACGGGTCGAACCCGAATGGGTGTCAGATCACGTTTGCTTTAGTAGCTTAGGCGAATTTAGTAGCCATGATTTATTGCCTCTTCCCTACACTGAAGAAGCGCTGATACACCTCTGCACAAGAATCAAACAAGTGCAAGATTACCTTGAGCGTCCAATGATCTTTGAAAATGTCTCAAGTTATCTAAACTACAAACAATCTGAGCTGACTGAATGGGAATTTTTGAAGGAGTTACATCTCCGTACAGGATGTCAGCTATTGCTCGACATCAACAATGTGTATGTAAGCTCGCGCAACCATCAATTCGATCCAATGACTTACCTAAACGCCATACCAACGCAAGCGGTCGCACAAATCCACTTGGCCGGCCATAGCGATTTTGGGACGCATATTATAGATACACATGACCAACCAATTTGTGAAGCGGTGTGGAGTTTATATCGACAATACACCCAAAACAGATCCCCCATTAATACCATGATTGAACGTGACGATAATTTTCCTAAACTCGCGGGGTTGTTACAAGAGCTAAACTTGGCCAAAGGAATAGCCCCGAGCAGTTGGAGAACATATGGCTGATCTCGCCGCGCTGCAACACGCCTTTATTGCGATGCTTAAAGGCGATGACAGCCAATTAATGACTGAAATTGCATATCAAAACGGCCTCAATGTCGCGCAACGTGCACAAATATACACTAACGCTTACCACATCAGATTAAAAAAGGTATTAGAACAAGATCATGAAATACTTGGTTTTTATTTGGGTGATGCGCTGTTTGACGAAATGTTTGCAGGCTATCTGCAGCACTTTCCTTCGCGCTCGACTTCATTACGCCAATTTGGCGATGCGCTTCCTGAGTATTTAAGTCAATTTGAGCCATTTAAGCACTACCCAATCCTTACTGAAATCGCACAATTTGAACGTACATTACTCAGTGCTTTTGACGCAGAAGATGCGCCTCAGTTGGGACTTGTGCATCTACAAAAAATCGCAGCAGCACAATTTCCAAACTTGCAGTTTACCTTTCACCCCAGCGTTCACTTATTGGGATTTACACGTAATGCGGTCGACAGCTGGCAAGCGTTAAAAAACAGTACACCAGTCCCAGAAGTGTCCACTAAACCGAACTATTGGATACTCGCCCGAGAGCGCGATATGCGCACTGGGTATCACTCGTTAACGGAAGCCGAATTTACTTGTCTACAAAGCATGATGAATGCGCTGCCGTTTAGTTTTGTCTGTGAATACGCTGCCGAGCAAAGTGATGATTTAGCAAAAGGCACAGCAGTGGTGATGCAGTTACTGCAAAAAGGGCTTAACTTGGGATGGTTTAGTGGCTTTAAAGTTGCTATATAACCTGAGCTGCTGATAATTAATGCCTTTCTAGCAGCCAGTTTTAGCGCTAACTGCGTTGAATTCACTTCCAATAGCCAGCTATTGGTGCGTAAATTCGCCTTGCCTACAGGATGTAGGTACCTTAGCGAGAGCAGGACGCGGAAGCGGTGTTTTCCCTAAAACTCTCTGGCTAGACAAGGAAGAAAACTAAGTTATTCTTTAGAAACAATGAGTTGGAACATTCCTTATCCAAACCTCAGGTTATATAACCGCGATATTCAACAAAGCGGCATAGAAAATGAGGATCAAAGAGAAGTTAATGCTGTCTCAACCAAGTTTAATAATAAGCATGGTTTTCACCTTGATTGGCTTTGTCCTTGTTTAGAATTCAAAAGTCAAAAGCCAAGCTTAAACGTAAAGATAAATTAACAAAAACAACATATCCTATACTCATTTGGAATTTTTCCAGCCTATTTACCCCACTTTCCCTGTATCGTTACCTCTCTCTAAAATCAACACTAACCAACTGTATTTATTGATAATATATATAGAATAAGAATAAACCTCTTGCTTATTTGGCCAGCTAATCTATGCATTTAAAAACACATTGTAAATTTTTTTTGTATTTTTTGTTTATTTTTTAAGCTTTGCTTCTATCCTAGTGTAACCAGTCGAAATTATGTGCAATTTTTATTTAGCTGGCGTTGTTCATTATCTTAAAACAAACGCAACCAAGCGTTGAACTTTGGTGGATAACGCATCTACAGCAGCTAGGTAAGTTCATAACCTTGAGACTGGTAAACACAATTAAACAAAACAACATGCAAGGAACAACAAAATGCGTAAATTAAGTGCTATTAGTTTTGCAGTATTAGCAGGCTTGACTTCAGTCAACGCACAAGCCGCTAAAATTCTTAGCGTAGAGTCAAACAAAGCAATCGAAGATCAATATATTGTGGTGTTCACAACACCTTCTGTCTTAAATGTCAAAGACAGCAAAGCGGTTGCAGCCTTCGCTAATAAGCAAGCTAAAGCGTTACAGAACAAACACAACGTGAGTATTACAAAAGAGTTTGGTGGTGTGCTAAACGGTGTGGTGATTAACGCGTCTGCAAAACAACTAAAAGGGCTTCTTAATAATCCAAATATTGACTATATCGAACAAGACCAAGTGGTTACAGTAACCCCAGCTATCACGGCAAGTGGCGACCAAGCTAATCCAACTTGGGGTCTAGATCGTGTGGATCAACGTAACTTACCACTAAACTCAAACTATCATTATGACTTTGATGGTACTGGCGTAACGGCTTATGTTATCGATACCGGTGTTCGCATCAGTCACAATGAATTTGGTAACCGTGCATCACATGGTTATGACTTTGTTGATAATGACAATGATGCAACAGACTGTAACGGTCACGGCACCCATGTTGCTGGCACAATTGGTGGTGGTGAATATGGTGTAGCGAAGAACGTCAACATCGTTGGGGTTAGAGTATTAGGTTGTAACGGTTCTGGTTCGTATTCAGGCGTTATCTCTGGTATTGATTGGGTTAAAAACAATGCATCAGGCCCGTCAGTTGCCAACATGAGTTTGGGTGGTGGCGTTTCTCAAGCGGTTGATGATGCAGTAAACAACGCAGTTGCTTCAGGCGTTAGCTTTGTTGTTGCAGCGGGGAATGACAATAGCAACGCCTGTAACTACTCACCTGCGCGTGCAGCCAATGCAATCACGGTTGGCTCAACCACCAGCAGCGATGCACGCTCTAGCTTCTCAAACTATGGTAACTGCTTAGACATTTATGCACCGGGCTCAAGCATTACTTCTGCTTGGTATAACTCAGATACATCAACCAATACCATCAGCGGTACTTCGATGGCCGCACCGCACGTTGCGGGTGCTGTCGCGCTATATTTGGATGAAAATCCAAGTCTAAGCCCGTCACAAATTGATAGCTTGCTGAGCCAACGCTCATCAAAAGGTAAAGTGTCTAACCCGCAAAGCGGCTCGCCTAATGAACTACTTTACACGCTAGCTGGTGGTACTGATCCGGACCCAGATCCAGATCCAATAACAGAGCTAGTTAACGGCCAAGGTGTCAGTGCATCTGGTGCATCTGGTCAGCAAACCTTCTATAAGCTGGTGGTTCCAGCAGGGGCTAGCGCGCTGAACTTCTCGCTAGCTGGTGGTACTGGCGATGCCGACCTTTATGTACAGCAAGGCACTCAACCAACACTAAATAGCTATGCGTGTCGCCCTTTCCAAAATGGTAATAATGAATCATGCGATTTCACCAATCCAACTGCTGGTGATTGGTATGTGATGCTAAATGGCTACGCTGCGTATGCAAATGCGACCCTCACTGGTACTTACTCATCTGATCCAGGTGGCTGTGGTAGCAACTGCTTAGAAAATGGCATCCCAGTAAGTGGCTTAGCTGGTGCATCTGGCCAAGAGTTGCTGTACACCATTGATGTTCCAGCAAATGTAACCTTGACAGTAGCAAGCTCTGGCGGCTCTGGCGATGCAGACTTATATGTTCGAAAAGGTGCGGCACCTACGACATCAACCTATGACTGTCGTCCGTTCTTAAATGGTAATAATGAATCTTGCAGCTTAAATTCAGGCCAAGGTGCAACTTATTACATCAAGTTGCGAGGCTACTCAAGCTTCTCAGGTGTAACACTCGTTGCTAGCTACTAATTAGATTTATTACAAATAAATCTAATTTCGTTTGGGATTTATTGAAAAAACAAGTACAGTGGTGGCTCGTTTGAGCCGCCATTTTTGTTTTTAATGAGTATTGTACTAGATCTCTATAGCCAATTATTACATCAAGGGTTTTATGACCATGTGTCTGACGGTGAACTACACACAGAAGTGCCGCTCATCTTCAGTAGCATCTCGCAAGTAAAGCTCGATGGCATTATTTACCATCGCACTACGCAAACAGCGGCGATGATGCCTGAAAACTATGGTAGTCTCATTCTTATCACGGAAGGAAATGGTTGGTGGCTGACTAAGCAATCCTTGCAGCGTGCTGATCTAACGCAATTAATCTATCTTGAAGCAAATCAAAAACATGTGTTTCACCTTCCTACACAATACCACGCCGTTAGTTTCAATTTTCCAATCAATTGGTTAGCATCTCGAACCGGCAAGCGGCTTTTGCATGGACAAGCACTGACTATTCCCCCAAGCTTACCAGCGTTATTCAAAAGCGCTTTAACCGCCACAGCGTTAAATTCAACAGCGGCAAAATGGCTTGAAGATGAAATTGTACTGCATCTAAGTACTTGCCAACCGACCCAATTGCCAACGTCGCCACTAGCGGAGTTAAAACGGCTCATCTCTACACATGCAAGTGATGAAGCATTTTGTATCGACATGCTATGTGAGTATTCTGGCTGGTCTAAACGTTATATCCACAAATTATTTGCTTCGTCTGATCTGAGTGCCAGTGAATATCTGATCCGCACCAGACTCACTCGCGCTTATTTTGAGTTACTCAATAGCTCCGCATCATTAAATCAAATCGCTATTGATAGCGGATTTAAAAATCAGGCACACTTTAGCCGTCGTTTTAAGCAATTATTTTCTCTTTCACCCAAGCAAATTTCGCAACGAGTGCACTCTTAGACAAAACTGAATCGTGCAACTATATATAATAAGAATCACTCTCATTATCCATAGTAATAGTACAATGAAAATTAACACGCTCTATGCCGCAGTGTGCCTGTCACTGCTTTCTCAAACCACGAGTGCCAATGAAAACAAAATAGATGAGTTAGAACGAATAGCAGTTCAGGGCAGCCAATATAAAAGTACCGGAACCAAGTCGTCTTTAGCACCAATCAACGCGCCCTTTTCTATTTCTCATATAGATCAAGATACCCTGCAGCTACGCCAGGCAGACTCGGTCAATGCTGCGTTACGCTATGTTTCTGGTATCACTCCAGAGAGCCGCAGTACGGTCACCATTTTTGATCAATACACAATTCGAGGTTTTGAGTCTTATCGAAATTATTACGATGGCCTAGAACTGCAATCTAACAATCTTTGGAATTTATATCCTCAAGTTGATGCCTTTGCCACCGAAACCATTGAGGTGCTAAAAGGCCCAGCGTCAGTACTTTATGGCTCAGCACCGCCAGGCGGCATGGTTAACCAAATCGCAAAGCTTGCCAATGGCACTGAGCAAACCCAGGTTCGCCTAAGACTCGGTAGCAGAGCACTCAAAGAAATCGGCGTTGATCATGGAGGTGTGATCACCGATGAATTAAGCTATCGCGCCATTGCGATATCAAGAACAAGTGATGGTCAACAAAAAACAACGGAAGAAGAACGCACTGTGTTTGCGCCTTCACTGCGCTGGCAACCTAACCATGATACGGCGCTAACCGCACAGCTTTATTACCAAGACGATCCCAAAGCCATACCGTCCACTCCCTTACATAGTGTTGGTACACTCACGCGTGCAAGTTACGGTTATCTAGATACCGATGCATTTGCAGGCGATATCAATTGGTCTAATTTTGATAGAACAACGCTAATGGCCGGGCTAAAGCTGGAGCATAATTTATCCGACGATTGGTCTTTATTTGCCAACTGGCGTTACACCGATGCAGAAGGCCTGCAGCAAAATACCTACAACCAAAACTTAATTGCTGATAGTGATACCATACTTGCCCGTGCAGCATATAAAACCGATGAAACGCAACATGGCTATGTTTTAGACAACCAATTGTCTACTAACTTTACGGTTGGTGGCTCATCACATCACTTGCTCTTGGGTTTTGAATACAAAACCTTAAGCTCAACCGTAGGATATTGGGATACACTCGGGACAGGCACACCAAGCATTAATCTAGCAGCGCCCAATTATGCAGCGTTTGATGTCAGCGCTTTGCCACTTAACTTCTATACCGAAGCGCACGATATTGAACAAAGTAACCGTGCGTTTTACATCCAAGACGAAGTAACAATATCAGCGTTGACCCTTTTGGCAGGTATTAGATACGACAGTTTCACCAGTGAAGTTACTGCCGACAAAAACTACGCTGGCACCGAGTGGCAAACGGAATCAAATATTGATGACACCCAACTCACCGGAAGAATTGCCGCACTTTATCAGCTGGATTCTGGTTGGCGACCTTACGTAAGCTATAGCCAGTCATTTGAACCCGTTGCAGGAGAAGATAGCGTCACTCAACAAGCCTTCAAGCCAACAGAAGCAGAACAATGGGAACTTGGCGTTAAATATCAATCTCGCGATACACAACTCACATTTGCGGTATTTGATCTCACCAAACAAAACGAAATCATTAACAGCAAAGATTTTGTCACGAAAACCCAAGCCGGTGAAATCCTGTCCAAGGGTATTGAACTTGAGGCTTCTCACACCGTTAACGAACAACTCAATGTGCAGTTCAACGCAACGCATTTAGACCAAAAGGTCACTAAAAACGAATTAGACCAAGATTTGATAGGAAAACGCCTAGTATGGGTTGCAGATAACACCGCATCGCTTTGGTTAAACTATTATCCAAGCCTGTTAAGCGCACTTAAAGTGAGTGTTGGTGCTCGGTATGTTGGCGAGAGTTATGTTGGCAAATACAACTCAGATACCGTGCCATCCTATACCTTATTCGACATCGCCTTTGATTATGAACTCAGCGAACAAGCCAGGATCACTTTTAGCATCAGCAACCTCAGTGACAAGCGATACGTTGGCGCATGCTATGACGAAAGCAACTGCTGGATGGGGGCTGAGCGCAAAGCCGATGTTGGTCTCCACTATCGCTTTTAGTCACTCACCAAGGAGAGCATACGGAAGGATTTAAACGGACATCCACCTTAACGCTTCAGCAAGCATTGAGGTGGGTGTCCTTGTTAATTCATCCCTTTATTCATTCTCATTTAGCTTTAACTCAATAGCTTTAACTCAAAGGAAAACAATGCGTAAAACACTATTTAAATGGCACAGTGCAATGGCATTAATAGCGATGCTGCCGCTCGCCATTATGTCTGTCACAGGTAGCATGTTGGTGTTTAAATTCGAGATCGATAGCCTATTGCTTCCAGAGCAAGCAACATTAACTTATCAGGACCAAGACATCCAACGTCAGCCCATGAATGCGCTCATCAACTATGTCGCAGACACCCATCCAAATTATGAGATTGGTAGCTGGGAAATATTCGATGACGGCTATGAAGCTGATAGAGTCTATTTATTAAAGCATGGTACAGACACTTGGTTTAAAACGTATCTAGATCCTTACGCAGGCAAAATGCTTAGCGAGCCTGTGGGTATTCACAGCGACTTTACTGATTTTATTCTGCACCTACATTACACCTTACTGCTTGATGACGTGAGTGAAACCTTTCCACACATGGGCGTCGTTATCGGTTTAGTTGTGGCCATACTTTTTACCTTGCTTGGTGTTTCCGGCTTAGTTATATATCGGCGCTTTTGGCGACGATTTTTTAGTTTTAGACGACATGCTCCTCGGCTCGTCATTATGAGTGACCTGCATAAAGTCATTGGCATTTGGAGTGCGCCGGTATTGCTCGCACTCGGCATTACTGGCGTTTATTTTAATGCGGTAGAGTATTATCACGAGGCTTTTGAACACCAAGAAGATGAGCACCATATTGTCAGCCAGGCAATGTTTAACCACTCTCTAGACTTTGATGCCATGATGGCCCAAAGCCATCGTGCGGTTGACGGACTTAGACCAACCTACTGGCTATTTCCATTTGAGCCAGAGCAAACCAACATCACCATTTTTGGCAGCGTGGCTGATGCCAATCCGTTCATTAGTAACTATGCGGCAACGGTTAGCTTTGATGCGCAATCTGGTACACAAACTTTTGCCTACGATATTCGAACGGCGTCTACTTTAGATAGAGTGATCGACAGTTTTAGAAAACTCCACTTTGGCCACTTTGCAGGGCTTACCAGTAAAATAATTTGGTGCATTATGGGACTCGCCCCCGTATTACTTGGTTTTACTGGACTATATTTATGGTGGCAAAGAAAGCGTAAAAAACTCAAGAGTAAGAAAAACCGTCAACTCGCCTTAAGCTGACTGTTCAAGTTTCAATCCAGATCCGTTATTGTCGTTATTATCAGCAAATAACGAGCAATCACTATGAAACAACTTGGGCTAATTGGCGGTATGAGTTGGGAGTCAACACAAAGCTACTACCAGCTTATCAATCAAACAGTGAAAGCAAAGCTTGGCGGGCTACACAGTGCCAAGCTTTGCTTGTTTAGCGTCGACTTTGCCGAAATTGCAAAGCTTCAAGCAGCTGGTGATTGGCAAAAAATGACGACCATTTTAGCGAGCGCTGCTACTTCGTTGAAACTTGCAGGCTCTGATGCCATTGTGATCTGTACCAACACCATGCATAAAATCTCAGGTGAAATTAGCGCAGCGTCAGGATTGCCAGTACTGCATATTGCCGACGCAACCGCGAAGCGACTTAAAGATGACGGCGTAAAACGCATCGCACTATTAGGTACGAGATTTACGATGCAGCAAGACTTTTATAAAGCACGATTGCAAGACCTTCACGGCATTGAGGTAATAACTCCCAATAACGACCAGCAAGCTTTGGTTCACGACATAATTTATGACGAATTATGTTGCGGTGAAGTCAACGCAAGCTCAAGGCAAACTTATCTAGACATCATCGACGCGCTCTATCAACAAGGGGCTGAAGGGGTAATTTTAGGTTGCACCGAAATTGGTTTACTCGTTCAACAAGTTCATACTCAAATCCCTCTTTACGACACTACCAAGCTTCATGCTAAAGCCGTTGTAGAGTGGTCACTCGGGGCTACATCTTGCTTTATTCATGAGTAATACCAAACTTTGTTGTAATTAAAAAATAACAACGAAATCGCTATTGTCGCGATTACTTGGCTACTATAGAATAAAATCTCACTTACTCTAGGGCCTGTTGACCTTTGCTGTTTGATTTTTGTTCTCCTGAGTGTGTTTTGATCGCGACGCTCGACTTGTCGCCTAGTAATCTAGGCAAAAGTTGAGCAACAATGAACAAAGCGCACTCAGGGGAACCCAAAGGGCAGCGCTTGATTGGCATTTCTACTGTGTTATCGCCTAACTTACATAGAATAACTATGCTACGCAGGCTCTGCCTTGTATAAATACCAATCAAACTGCTGCAAAAACAAACTTGAAAGGTCAACAGGCCCTAATTAAATCAGGGATGTATTATGACCCAATACGACGAATATAAAGTTATCCATGTGGTTGAAGGTGGCTGCGGCACACTATTACTTGGCTCTAGTGGATTACCGTTAAAAAAGCTTGAAGCAACTTTAAATATGGAAGCACAAGATGGCTGGCAGCTTGTTTTCCAAGTTATCGAAAACAAACGTTTTATGCTATTTTGGAGCCGCGAAGCCGTGATCTTAACACTTGGTCGTAAACGTGCTTAAACGTTTTGCTTTGTCTGCCATTCGCCGCTATCAAGCGAATGGTGGAGCAAAAGCCCACTTCAATATAAGTTGTAACTTTACGCCGTCATGTTCTGAATATACCTATCAAGCAATCGAAAAATACGGCTTCTTTAAAGGCGTGCGTATTGGCTATTGCCGTATCAGGCGTTGCAATGACCCCGACTGTATTGAAGTAAAGCCAGATCCTCTACCGTAACCTAGGAGTTTACATGGACGAAATAGCATTAAGAGAACAAGAAGAGGCGTTGAGGAACCAAGTTGCTCAGCTAAGTCCTGAAGCGCGCAAGCAGTACTACCAACTGGAAGAACAGCTAGTAAAAGATCCTGATACTTACGCCGTACTCAATTACTTTTTTGCCGCTGGTTTACATCACTTTTATCTGGGTAAAACCGCACGTGGTGCAATTAACCTCACCTTGATGCTAATAGGGCTTGCGCTTATTCTCTTTTATGGCTGGATACTGCTAATTTTAGTGTTTTTAATTGAGCTACCTCAGCTATTTAATAGCCAAAAAATAGTCAGAAAATACAACATCGATGTGATGCGAGAAGTACTAGATGAGCTCAAAGATACACAACAGAATCAAACAATCTAAAGAAACGCAGTGGCTTTGGATTATAGCGGCCACGGTTGTGGTCGTTTTATTTAGTGGTTATCAGTTTTACACCAAAGGTGTACCTTACTTCGCTGAAGAGATCTCAGCCTCATTGCCCAAACAAATCTACCAAATTATCGACGAAGGTAGCCTAAATGAGCTAGATAATTCGGAATTTTCTGAATCAAAACTAAGTGAAATCAAACAGCAAGAGACTCGCGCTTTATTTGTCTCATTGCTTGGCGCCAATGCATCGAGTAAACGTGAATTTAAACTTGAATTTAGGCAGTGGAAAGAGAAAGCCAACGCCATGGCATTGGCCAATGGTAGCATTGTGATCACCGATAACATGGTCGAACTGGCATCTACTCAGCAAGAGCTTAGCGCAGTGTTACTCCACGAGATTGGTCATGTCGAGCATAATCACGTCATGGAATCCCTGGTGAGCTCGTCTATCGTATTTGTCAGTTTGAGTGTCGTATTGGGTGACATCTCTGCGCTCTCAGATCTTATGATGCAGGGCGCAATGTTAGGTATCAACCAAAATTACTCTCAACAAGCTGAGCTCGAGGCTGATTTGTACGCCCACAACAAGCTAATGACGCTGTATGGCAATAGTGATGCGATGATCGCTATATTCGAAAAACTCGCCAAGGAAAGCGATGAGCAGCATAATTGGTTAAGCACACACCCAAGCTTTGAACAACGAATTGAACTGCTGCGACAAAAGCCATGATCCTTAAAAAACAGTACTAATACACTAAAAGTTTGTTAAATACCCCAAACCATTAACATTAATTATTTCATTATGCCGTACAAGCTCTTTACATTTTTTAACTTGTAATCCCTGTTTCTAAATTGGAGAATCTGTTTTTAAATGAATCACGGGTAAAAAATGAAACCAGTCAAACTTTATCTGCTACCTATAACTGTAGCCAGTATCAGCACATTTCTCACGGCCTGCACATCTGAAACAGAATCTGATCTGTTGAAAACAAATGCAATTAGTGCGGATATATCAATAAATTCAAATGGAGAAAGAGCCCGAATTGTGGCCGAGTTAAATGTTGGGGACTCGTTCGGCTCTAATGTAAACTTAAGCGAAGGCGATACACTAAGAGCGATCGTAAATGATCAGACGATCCAATTGATTAAGGATACTGACATTCTAGATATTGATTACGAGGGCAGATCCTCTGTTGTAACTGGTAACAGCCTATATACTATCCAGTTTAATCGGAAGAAAGAAGAAAATGCTTCAGCGTCAGTTGAGCTTCCTTTAGGCTTTCTAATACTTACCCCGAAGCAGAAAAAACTTTTCGATATGATGAAGATATTGAAATTCATATTGATGGAATAGACTCAGCGAGTGAGACATCTCTTATCGTTAACTATGCATGTTCAAATAAAACGGGCGGGTTAGTGACAGGCTCTTTCTCAACACAATATGGAAACTCGACAAGCAAGACATTCAATGCACAAAGCGCTAGCCTCATAGATCTAGACCAGATTGCAACTTCAAAACCATGTGAATTTGATCTAGAAGTTCAAAGAGTTAGAACAGGCAGCTTTTCCGGTGCACTTAAAGACAATAGTTTAATTAGGGGTATCCAATCGAGAGTTATTAAAGATCTAGAATTTACTTTTTAGTTTACATAGCTTTTGAGTGATCACAGCGTTAAGTGCCTCACCCCCTATTTTTTCTAATTTAAATGGGTGTCTTTTTAGCCGCTTTTCGCTTTAGCCGTACTTTAGTGTAGAAAAGCAAAAACCAAAGTGGAGCGAGTCCACTTTGGTTTAAGATAAAACAGAACTAGCTAGTACTGCTCAGTAGCCCTTTTTTAGTCTTCTAGTATCGCTTTGTACAAAACGATACTTCTTTGCAAGTGCTCTTTCCTTGTCTCTCTTATCTTTCAGGCTGGCGTTGTTTCTTTGATTTTCACTTCTTAGTTTTATGAAGTTGTTGAAGCGCCTAACTTCAAGTTCTCCACTCTCTATCGCTTGCTGAACAGCACATCCGGGCTCATTTTGATGTGAGCAATCACTGAAACGGCAGGCACTTTCTAACACTTCAATTTCTGCAAATGTTTTACTGAGCCCTTGTTGGCAGTCGGCGAGTTGGATCTCCCTCATTCCTGGCGTATCGAGCAACACTGAGCCATTGTCCATAAAATGTAACGAGCGAGCGGTTGTCGTGTGCCGCCCTTTTGCATCATCTTCACGGATTGAGCCGGTGAGCTGCTCTCTACACTCTAACAGCGTGTTCACCAAGCTGGATTTACCCACACCAGATGAACCTACAAATGACAACGTTTTTCCCGTGCTACACCAAGCTTTTAGACACTCAACGGAGCTCGTCTCCAACGCATTTATCGCTTCGACTGTCAAAAATGGGTCCAACTCCTGAACGAGTTGTACTTGCTGTTGCCAACCGTCAACCAAATCCTTCTTGGTCAAAACAACAATTGGCTCCACTTGCGCTTCGTTAGCCAGTGCTAAGTAACGTTCGATCCGGTTTAGATTAAAATCCTGATTTAGCGAGCAAACAATAAACAGACTATCAATATTTGCGGCTATCAATTGCTCGGCAACTTTACTGCCCGCAGCTTTCCTTGAAATAACCGATTTGCGGGATAATAGCCTAATAAATTGATAATTTTCATCTAACAAAACCCAATCACCAACCGTCATACTAGGCAGTGATACATGAGTAGCTAAAGAAATTTGCCGAGATTGCAACTGGATTAAATAATTACTTCTGTGGTGCGCTATCACGCGGCCAAGAATTGATGATTCCAATTCTGTTAGTGTCAGTTGCTGTTGAAAAAATGCTTGCCAACCAAGCTGTGTTGGCGAATAAGATGTATTCATTATAAAATCTCAAAAATGCAGAAAGACTGCAAAAATCAAGCAGGGTTAATGAATATCATTGACCCGGAGAAGCCTGTTAGGCATCACACCGGGTAAAAGGAGTAAAAATTTAGAAGAGACGAAAGTTAGAGTCTACTAATCACACCTAGCTACAACTTTTACCGGGTGGTTCAATAAAACAATCATCAAATTCTCCTTAAACTTTTTTGAATACTGCCGTAGATTAGCACTGAAGATAGGCGAGGTAAACCAAGTATTTCACTCAACTAATTTCAATAATAGATAAAAGTTTTGTGTTTAAAGCGATATCAATCACGCAATTTTTGCGTATGTTATCTGGGCTAAAACAGGAGCAGACGCTGATCCGCCTGCTCTTGTGATTTTAATAAGCTTACAACGCCAACATTAAAATTTCTTTCGCCTTCGCTAAATCAATATCGCCGTGCTCACCTAATGCCGTCATGCCGTTCTTTTCTAGATTAGCGATAACTTCTTGTACTGCTTTTTCGTCTAATTGGTAATCAGCTAAACGCGTTTGCACCGCCATCGATTCAAAAAAGTCTTGAACTGCTTTTATCGTTTGGTCAATTTGCTGTGCTTCGTCTGCGGCTGTAATACCAAATACACGCTCACCAAGTTGCTTGATTTTCTCGGCTTTTTTGTCTCGTTGCACATACATCACCGCAGGTAATACAATCGCAAGCGTTTGCGCGTGGTCAAGGTTATACAATGCCGTTAGCTCGTGACCAATCATATGCGTTGACCAATCCTGTGGCACACCTTGACCAATAAGACCATTTAGCGCCATAGTTGCAGACCACATAACGTTTGCTCTTACATCATAATTGTTAGGCTCGCTTAACGCCTTTGGCCCTTCGCTGATAAGCGTTTGTAAAATACCTTCTGCAAATCTGTCTTGCAGTGGCGCATTTACTGGATACGTTAAATACTGCTCAATCACGTGAACAAACGCATCCACTACTCCATTACTCACTTGGCGAGGCGGTAGTGAATAGGTGTATTCTGGGTCAAGTACCGCAAACTGCGGCTGTACCGTCGGTGACGAAAACGCACGCTTTTGCGAAGTTTCCTTTTTAGTAACTACTGAGTTGCCGTTACTCTCAGAGCCTGTCGCAGGTAAAGTAAGCACAGCACCAATCGGTAACGGGTTGCTAAAGCTTGCACCTTTTACCAAAATGTCCCAAGGCTCACCATCAAAATTAAAAGCTGCCGCAACAAACTTTGCGCCGTCAATCACACTGCCGCCGCCAACCGCAAGAATAAAGTTCACATTGTTTTGCTTTGCCGTCGCGACCGCTTGCATTAGTGTTTCGTATGTTGGATTTGGCTCCACACCACCAAATTCCACAACCTCAACACCAGTCAATGCGCTCATGGCTTGGTCGTATACACCATTGTTTTTAATCGAGCCGCCGCCGTACAGTAGCAGCACCTTTGCAGCCTCCGGTAATCGTGAGGTGATTTCACTCATTTGGCCTTTACCAAAAAGAATTTCGGTTTGATTTTTAAATACAAAATTAAGCATGCTCAATTCCTTACTGTTTAATATTCGGTAGATAGGTGATCAGAGCTTAGGATATTCAATAGTGGTAACCTCCGCCATCGTATTTTCTATTCCTTTTCGCTTTCTAGTTCCGTGTACCGGCTCAATGTCGAATAGCTTAGGCGATTTGCGGACATGGGAGAATTCGGATAAATTGGTAGGAGCAATCAGAATATTTATGGCTCGAGTGTTTTATGTCTCATCTCACCCAACTAAAAACCTTTGTGGAAGTATACCGCTGCAAAAATATCACCAAGGCAGCGGCCAACTTGGGGATGTCGCAGCCAGCTGTCACTGCACATATTCAAACCATGGAAGCGGTAGTAGGAAAAGCCCTGTTTGAACGCCAAGCAAGAGGGTAAAGCCAACGCCAACAGCACATGACTTAGCGCTGCAGGTATCTGGTCATATCGATATTTTAGAGCAGAAGATCACCTCAATTCGAGCACGCTCCAACGCGGTGTTTGGCACACTAAATATTGCTGGCCCCGCGGAGTATTTAAGCTTTGTCTCCGGTCCACAAATCGCCAACTTATTGCAAGCAGGCAACATTAACGTGGTACTTCATATTGGCAATAAAATTAACATTTTCGACGCACTAATAAACGACACCGCCGACATCGCCATTGCCGCCTCTGCGCCAGACCCACAACCTTTGACTATCTCGTTCTAGATAAAGAACAACTGTGGCTAGTGATGAACCGTTTAGAGGGCCGAGAAATTCAAGACAGCGATATTACCGCCGACTTACTCTCAAGCTATAACGTCGTCACGTACGACCAAGACTTACCTTTGATTAGACAATACTTTGACCGTGTATTTAATGCGAGCTGCAACTCTAATGTGATCGCTATTTGTCCAGACATTAGAGCAATTGCTAACATCATTCGCTCTGGAATAGGTTACTCCGTCCTTCCCGATTATCTCTGCCGAGATCTCATAAAAGCAGGTGAACTGATCCAACTTGGCCCTGTAGGCCCCGAAAACAATATCTATTTGGTATGGAAAAAGGGCGCGTTAAAACACCCTCGCATTGCTTTTGCGAAAGATGTGATCTCCGCCTTTGCTAATATTAATTATCTTTCGAATTAAAAAGTTGTAAAAAAAATATTTTCCGCAGATTTCTGCTGAGAATTCCTGTTACCTTGCTGTAAATTAAAAGAGACGGGTTGGAACAACAATGGACTATCAAAGCCAATATCGTGACTTAACTATTTATTACGACGCACTAAAAAAAGCAACAAAGCAAAGTGAAGCGGTACCAGACACCACAGAAAAATGGCTGGCACTCGTAGAAACGACCTTATTTGAACTACAAGAGCTTGCCCATATGGAAAAGGCTTATATGCAAAAATCAAGAACGATGAATAACCTAATTGAGTTGGTGTATTCCAGCGCCCCAAGCATGGACTAGCAACTAAAGGTTATTGCTGTTGAGTTTTGCATTGACAAGAGTGCTACTACTAGCACTCTTTTTTCGCTAGAAATAAAGTGTACTCAGTTGTAGCTTCCACTTTTCATACACTGTTACAGGACATTTTCAGCTGCTCGCGATGTTTGATTACGTGCGATATAACCGATATAAAGTACCGTGACACACAGCAACATGGGCACCGATTTTAAGTAAGCAAAATAGTCATAAAAAAAGGTTACTTCCCAGAACACCTTTGCGGTTTCTTCGTTTATACCCATTCTATCTAGGTTACGGAGAAAGTTTTCCATCAAGGCCAGAAAGTCTACGAGAGCTAAAACAATTGCCAGGAAATATAATGGCCCTTCAGCATAGTTTTTCTCAAAGACAGAAGCCGATTTTCCCCGAGTTAAAATAACAGCTATCTCGATACGACGCTTGAGTAAAAAGAGCAATAGTAGGCTGAGAGAAAACTGAATTGAAAACGCAAATATATTTTCTATAAAGTAGCTTTCCACAACAGGGAAGATCGCGATGTGAAGCGTATATATCGCTACAATTGCAAGAAAGTAAGGCACGGCAAAACATAGCGTCAGTAGCTGACTATTTTTGTCTTTGTAAGAGTAAAAGAACAAAACTAACAATAAGATAAATAAAGTAGATTCAAAAATAATGACGCCAAAAGCCGATCCCAAGATAAGCGTAAGAATACTGCCTTTGTCCTTCATATTGTCAGGATATAGTCGTGAGAGTGCTTCGGTATCATCTAAAATATCGGCAAGCTTGACTCTGCAGAGATCGGCAAACTTCATTAACGTACCAAGCTTAAAAGAACTAACACCATTGAGGTAGTTGTCTAGCGTTCGCATGCTAATCCCGAGGTGCCGGCATATATCTTCTCGAGACATCCCACGTTTATGCTTTAGACCTTTTATTAATAGTCCTATGCGCTGGCTTACTTCGTACTCTTCTGGCGTTTGCATCGCCTCACTATCCTTTTATATTAAACTATCAATTAGTACTGAACCTGTTATTACTAAAGTTACAGTGTAACTCTAACATGTAGCGGAGCATTTCTTCGCGCGATAAACCCAACATAGAGTAAAGCAATGCAGAGAAAAATTGGGATTGCCTTGAGGTATTCGAAATAATCATAAAAGAATCTCACCTCCCAAAATACCTTTGCTGTTTCCTCATTAACCCCCAAGCGCTCTAAATTTCGAATAAAGTTTTCCATTAGAGCCAAAAAATCGATAAGTGCTAACGTCATTGCCAAAAGATAAATTGGGGCTTCTATACCATTTTTTTCGAATACAGGTGCAGATTTTCCCTGAGTTAAAAATACACTAATCGTCATTCTATGTTTAAGCAAAAACAGTAACATGAGACTAAGAGTTAACTGCAGTCCAAAAGCATAAATATTCTCGATATAATAGCTTTCAACCGCTGGGAAAATAATGAACTTCAAGAGATATGCGACAGCGACCTCAAGTGCATAAATAAAAAGGAAAATGCCTGTGATAGTTTGACTATTCTTATCTTTGTAACAGCAAAAAAACAAAAATAATAGAAGGAGGAATACGATAGATTCGAAAATAAGAAAATACCCAGCAATAGATCCCAAGATAAGCGTAAGAATACTGCCTTTGTCTTTCATATTGTCTGGATATAGTCGTGAGAGCGCTTCGGTATCATCCAAAATATCGGCGAGTTTAACTCTGCAGAGATCGGCAAACTTCATTAACGTACCAAGCTTGAAGGAACTAACACCATTAAGGTAGTTGTCTAGCGTTCGCATGCCAATCCCGAGGTGGCGGCATATATCTTCTCGCGACATCCCGCGTTTATGCTTTAGACCTTTTATTAGTAGCCCTATGCGCTGGCTTACTTCGTACTCTTCTGGCGTTTGCATCGCCCGCCACCTCCTTATTCCGTGATTTACTTATCGACTTATTTCTACGCGCTTTGGGGCTGCTGCGTATTTCTTTTCCGTGCGAGTATTCCTGCATAGAGGAGTACTAAACTAAGCAATAATGGTGCAGCCTTGAGATATCCAAAGTAATCATAAAAAAAGGTTAACTCCCAGAATAATTTAGCTTTTTCCTCATCCACTCCTAACCGATCTAGATTACGAATAAAGTTCTCTATTAACGCCAAAAAGTCTATAGCAACTAGCAGCGTAGCCAAAAAGTAGAGAGGAGTTTCAATAAGGCTTTTTTCGAAAACAGCTGCCGATTTGCCTCGAGTAATCAATACCGAGAACATCAGCCTGTACTTGAGCAGAAAGAGTAGTAACAGACTTAATGATAGGTGCTGTGAAAATGCATATACATTTTGCATATAATAGTTTTCAGCTGCAGGAAAAACGACATAGTTTAGCCAGTAGCCACCGATATTAGTTAGCACGTAGACCACAACAAAAATAGCAACTATGCATTGATTATTTTTATCTTTATGTGAGTAGCAAAGCAGTAAAATTAGTAAAACTAAGAAAACGGATTCAAAGAGCATAACGGAAGCGAAAGAACCCAAAAGCAATGTAAGAATACTGCCTTTGTCCTTCATATTGTCTGGATATAGTCGTGAGAGCGCTTCGGTATCATCTAAAATATCGGCAAGCTTGACTCTACAGAGGTCAGCAAACTTCATTAACGTACCAAGCTTGAAGGAACTAACACCATTGAGGTAGTTGTCTAGCGTTCGCATGCCAATCCCGAGGTGGCGGCATATATCTTCTCGCGACATCCCGCGTTTATGCTTTAGACCTTTTATTAGCAGCCCTATGCGTTGGCTTACCTCGTACTCTTCTGGCGTTTGCATCGCCCTACACTTCCCTTTAACCAAATCAAAAAATTAACCCAAACATTACATTTTGTTTAATATAAAGACAAGTGGAATCACACTTCTGTTATGAAATAGCGCACATATTCAAATAGGTAGCGACGATACACCTGTCACAATTACGCTTAAGATGATGAGGTAACATAATGTATTCTTTATCGTAAGGAGAAGTTAGAATATAGAAATAAGCGCAATATCGGAGATATATTACGCTTACTCAGATATCAGACTAGTTTTGAATTGGTTGTCTCTTGGTTCTTACGATTAAACCAATATAAAGAAGGAGCACACATAAAAATATTGGAACAGCCTTTAAATAAGCAAAGTAATCGAAGAAGAAGGTTACTTCCCAAAACACCTTTGCAGTTTCCTCATTAAGACCAAGTAGCTCTAAGTTACGAAGGAAGTTTTCCATTAATGCAGCGAAATCAATAAAAACCATTGTAAGAACCAGAAAATAAAGTGGCCCCTCTGCATAATTCTTTTCAAATACAGAAGCTGATTTTCCTTTGGTTAGTATCACAGCAATTGTCATTCTGTGCTTTAGTAGAAAAAGCATTAATAAACTAAGTGTAAGCTGAATAGAAAATGCGTAAATATTTTGTATAAAATAGCTTTCAACAAGCTGAAAAACCACTGTTTTAAGTATAAATAACGCCACAGCTGACACGGTAAATACAAATGTAAAACACAAAGTCAATAATTGACTATTTACATCATCCTTTGATAAAAGAACTAAGATAATTAATGCAATCGGAATCAAAAGTTCAAGGATCGTTACACTTACAAACGACACAGATACTGTGGCTACAATGCTAGTTAGCAAAGCTAAATTAAATAAACTTTTCATAACAAACCCTACACTTTAGGCTTTTCTTGTGTTGCAGAAGCCTGTTCATTCTTTGGACCGTTTCCCGTGCTCATGCCCGACCCTCCAAAAACTTGTTTACAGAGTGAACGTTTAAGTGTTGAGGTTTTGGGCTTCTTTCGACCCGTTGACAAAATCAGGCTAAATAAACTTTTCAAGATACACCTCAGCAATTCAACTTTTCTGGTGGAGAGGCTTTATGCTATCCCCTTTCCTCAAGCCCAAACCACCATAAACTTGTTTACACAATAAGTGACTAAGGGCTATTTTTATTGGCTTTTTCTGTGCAGCCTTCATTGTTCTTTTCCTCATGTTTTTCTCCATACAGGCCAGAGAGCTTATCTGTATCTTCTAAAATGTCTGATAACTTTACTTTACAGATTTCAGCAAACCGAAGCAATGTCCCTAGCTTAAAGGAGCTAGAGCCATTTAAATAGTTATCAAGGGTCCTGTCACCCACACCCAAACGCCGGCTAACCTCTTCTCGGGTCATCCCTTTCTTGCGCTTTAGCCCCCGTATCAGTCGGCCGATACGTTGGCTTACCTCGTATTCTTCTGGCGTCTGCATCGCCCCACCATATCTCTCAATCACCCCAACCAAGTTAACCAAAAGTTTACATCCAGTTAAATATAAAGACAAGTAGATGACAGTACTATTTTTAGGTGCACACTCGCAAAACAACCCAAAACAGAAACAAATTTATCATTATATTTGAATTTTTGGTATCAATCGATTTAAGCAACCCTCGCTAAATCTGCTTATTTGTTGTTTTGCAGACCATTAAAATCAATAATTAAAAACACACAGACTTCTCTATTTTTATGGGAAAATCTTCACATTATTGTGTAGGCGCAGCATTTGCTTTGTTTAAAACCTGCTTACGGCGCGCTGTTATTCCTGCGTATAAAACAAACATGCAGAGCAGATAAGGCACGGCCTTGATATAAGCAAAGTAATCATAAATAAAGGTCAGCTCCCAAAATGGTTTGGCAACTTCTTCATTTATACCTAAACACTCTAGGTTACGGATAAAGTTTTCCATCAATGCAGCAAAATCAATCAAAGCTAAAGTGCATGCGAGTGCATAAAGCGGCGCATCTACTTGGTTCTTCTCAAAAATGCTGGCTGAATTCCCTTTGGTAAACCACGCACCTAAAAACATTCTGTATTTGATCATTAGCGCCAACAGCAAACTCAGTAAAAGTTGAGTTGCAAAAGCATAGATATTTTCAATGTAATAGCTTTCAATAGCTGGGAAGACGACATAATTCAACCAGTACGCAACAACGATTTCTAACGAAAAAGCAAATATAAAAATTGCAACAATGCTTTGGCTATTCTTGTCATTACGCGCATAAAACAATAACAAAATAAGAAAAGCAAATAAGGTAAATTCAAGCACCATAACGCCGACAAAATAGCCCGTAAATAACAAAAAGATATTGCCTTTGTCTTTAATATTCTCTGGATACAAACGCTTCAGCGCCTCGGTATCATCCAAAATATCAGCCAGCTTTACCTTGCAAAGATCTGCAAACTTTAACAATGTCCCAAGTTTAAAAGAGCTCACTCCGTTTAAGTAATTGTCTAACGTGCGCGAGCCTATACCTAAACGTTTACAGACATCTTCTCGGGTCATACCTCTGATACGCTTTAACCCAAGTATTAACCTACCTATCCGCTGGCTTACCTCATATTCCTCTGGCGTTTGCATCTGTCCACCATTGCTTTACGTTAGCTCCCTTGAAATTAACCCAAACATTACATTTAGTTAAATATAAAGACAAGCTTCTCTCGATAAATTGCAATGAAAAAACAATAAAACACTCAATACTTCACCAACTTTACGTAATTTGAAACATTTTCATCGTTTTTCACGTTTAACCGCTCTTTAAAGACAAACCTTATTGAGGGTATGCCCCTCATAGCCGTGAGTAATCCGCAGCCGGCGTTTTAAAAAGATCGCTGGGTGTATCGCTGGGTAAACCAGCTCCTACGCGAGGTGTATCGCTGGGTAAACCAGCTCCTACGAGGAGGTGTATCGCTGGGTAAACCAGCTCCTACGCGGAGGTGTCGCAGGGTAAACCAGCTGCAACATTAAAAGGTGATTGTTATGCTTTACAAAAAAGTACAACTGTTCTATTTTAATAAAAGTACAAGTGTTCTTTTTTAGAGGTCAGGATGAAATTCAGCTACTTTAATGACAAAGACGGGTCGCTTATTACCAAGATAAGTCGGGGTGTCACAGGGCTTATGTGCACGCTTGCGCCACCTATTACTTCGAGGTTAGGTCAGGTACTACTGATGAGCCCGCATGGTAAGCGTCAATATCAGTTTAAAAATAAAAAACCCAATGGTGAGTTCAATATTCTTACCTCGCTCGGTCGCGTTCATGTAAACGTGTTTGGCCTTGGCCCGAAGACCGTCGTATTAAGTCATGGTTGGGCCGATAACAGCAGTTGCTTTGATACTTTGATCCCAGAACTCGTTGCAGCGGGATTTTGTGTTGTGGCGGTTGATCATGTTGGGCATGGACAATCTCATGGTAAGCAAGCCCATTTGCTGGCTTTTGTTGAGGCACTGGATACTTTGATTGAGAAGCTAGAAGCCGATCGCCATGATATCGTAGCTTTGGTGGGACATTCTATGGGCGCTGTGGCGCTGATGAACTTACCGGATTATCGCCTAGAAAATCGCGTGGTTATTAATGTTGCAACTCCCGTGCAGTTTTTTGAGCTGATGTTTGAGCGGGTCGCGCGGGCGGGCATTTCTGAAAAAATGCTACACCAAGTATTGGGCGCTATCACCACAAGATATGGCACGCATTGGCATTTGATCCGAGATAAATTCCACGACGGTGTACGTAAGTTTGAGCCGACATTTATTCACGATACCGAGGACCGATTTGCGCCATTTGAACACGTAGAGTCGCTTATCGCAGCCACTCCTGAACGTTTAATCCAAACCTCAGGCCTTGGACATCGCCGCATTTTAGGCGATACTGGCGTTATTCAACGTATTACTCAAAGAATAACTGCATAAGTGATGAACAAAGGCGAGAGAACGAGACAAACCATTTTAGAGCAAGGTATGCGCTTTAGTAGCCAATATGGCTTGATAGAAGTCACTATTGGTTCTATGGCAAAGCTTTGTGGCTTGTCTCGCAGCGGGCTTATCTCGCATTTTGACAGTAAAGAAGATATGCAGTTGGCGATCCTCGATTACTGTGAAGATCAATTTATGCTGCATGTCGTCGCACCGGCACGACACCAAGACCCCCTAGTACAACTCAAAATGCTCTTTTCTATATGGGCCGACTGGACTCGTGAACTATTTAATGAGCCACATTCAACTTGCCCGTTTATCAAAGCGTTGGTTGAGTTTAATTGCCATACAGACAGCCCTATTCATACCAAAGTTACCGAGCAACATAACCGATTATTTAGCTATATTAAGCATAAAATCGTGCAAGGGATAGAAAGCGGTATTTTTCATCCTGAGCTTGATGCGCAGTGCGCGGCGTATGAGCTATACAACTTGTATCTAGGCCATGCGATAGCGAAAAATACGGTACTAACAGAACATGCCAGCGAGTTGTTTAAACGTAATATTGAGCACTTACTTGAAAGTTACCAAGCTGATCCAAAAACACGGAGCGTATCTGCATGATTGAAATAATCTCTACTCCAACCCGCGATATTGTTGAGCAGCTTACTGAGCTATACATCGCGACCTTTTCAGCGCCACCACGCAATGAAGAAATAGACCAAGCAGCCATTCACTTGCTTATGAAAAAGGAAATCGAAGAAGGCGAAGTGCGTGTTATTTTTGATGACTCAACAAAGCAACTTATAGGCAGTTTGTCGCTAGTGCCAATCGCCCATTTTAAAGATAAGGCGCGCTTTGATCTTACGTCAGGCCTATATATTTCGAACTTTATGGTTGATGCGAATATTCGCGGCAAAGGAATTGGCAAGCAATTACTGCAAGACACCTTAGCCGCTACTCGCCAACCTATCCACACTCGTTGTCGAGTAGATGCCTTAGCAGTGAATCATTTATTTCAGCGCCATGGCTTTAAATTGATTGCTAATTATACAACAATCATGAATAACTCGGTTGCGGCGCGTAATATCTACACCTATCAAGCTGAATAATCTGCGGATAATACTTGGATTGTCATTGTTGATTAATACATTCACTCTTATACTTTGCCAAAGAGTCGTCGTGTAGAGTAATGAGATGCTGAGGTTTTTTTCGATTGAACACGGTGTAATTTCCGAAATGGAACCAAGCGCCGACACCCCGATTGAAATAGCAATCAAAAACGCCCATTGGATAGATACTATTAATCCCACTGAGGAGGAGCGAGTTGCCCTGGCAAACACGCTAAATATTACCCTTCCTGGTGCGGATGATGTAGAGGAAATTGAAGCCTCTTCGCGCTGTTTTATCGACAGCGAAGGTCTGCATGTACACGCTTTGTTTATGTCTCCCAATGACGGGCGTTTTAATACGGTGACCGTCGCCTGCTTATTACAAAAGAACTGCTTATTAACCATTCGCGATGACGAACTTGCAGATTTTAGATTGCTGCGACTGCGTGCGCGTAAAGGGCAAGTGGCGTGCGATAACCCAAAACAGCTATTAGTGACTTTGTTCGACCAAAAAGTCGAAAACCATGCGGATATGCTTGAGGATATGCACCACCAGCTTGAAAAGCTCAGTGCCTATGTGCTTGAGGAAGAAGACTCAGATCTAGAAGAAGCTGTTAGTCGTATTTCAAGGCTAGAAGATGCCAACGGTAAAGTGCGCTTATGTTTGATGGATACGCAGCGCAATATCTCGTTTTTAATGCGCCATGTGGGGGTGCAATCTGAGGAGCGAGAAACGCTACGGGAAGTCACACGAGATATCGAAACCCTAATGTCGCACTGCGCCTTTCTCTTCGATAAAGTGAATTTTTTGATGGACTCTACGCAGGGTTTTATCAATATCGAACAAAACCAAATTATTAAAACCTTCTCCATTGCCTCTGTCGTATTTTTGCCACCCACTGTGGTTGCCAGTGTGTATGGGATGAATTTTAATAATATGCCAGAGCTAAATTGGGCATGGGGCTATCCTTTTGCCATTGCTATTATGCTGCTCTCTGGTTTTGCTCCTTATTTATTCTTTAAACACAAAGGTTGGCTGTGATCTTTGGTCAATCTAGAGGTGTAGCTTCATTTCAAGCAGGCAAGGTGTAAATCCCGCTTTTTCATAAGCACGAATTGCAGCGGCGTTACTACTGTATACGTCAAGGTAAAAGTCGTTGACGTTATGGGTTTTACACCAAGCGATTAAGTGCTCCATGATCTCTTGATTCAAACCTTTACCACGATGCTCTGGTGTTACATACATAAAACCAAGATAACCATGCTGCGTATGCTGTAACTGCTGTTTAGATGCTCTTATCTGCACATATCCTGTAGCCACTATTTGCTCTGACACTTCACCGACAACCACTAACGTATTTGAACAGGTGAGTAATTTTTCAAGATCATAGTATTTGGCGTCTTGTGATTTGATTGTTGGGTTATAGGGTCGCTCCGCTTCAATCACTCGCTGTTCTAAGTCTAGAAGCGTGGTTAGGTCGTCGATAGTGGCCGGTCTAATTCTCATATTTTTTCCTTAAAAAAAAGCCACCTTAGCTTAACTAAGGTGGCAAAGCCACTATCTACAGTGTTAAAAATTGTCAGGGACTACATGAGTTAGCTAAGTATTAATGCTCGTGGGCTTCCTCCGCTGCAATACCAAGCCATACTAGTTTTTCTGGTACGTAATCTAGTTCAAACGTGTCTACCAGTTTGGCTTCTTCTAAATCAAACTTTTTAATTTGTTTTGCGATTGGGTCGCTCACATATACCGCTTGCTCTGAATGAGAAAATGTAATTTGGAAGCCGTGACCTTCTGGCATCGTAGTTAAATCAGCATCACTAACTTGTACTTCTCCTGCGGCTTCAAAATGGTGCTCGCCATCATGATCATGACCGGCAAAAATGCTGAGCTTACCTGCGGTATCCATCACCACAACATGCTCACCCGCAAAGCTAAATCCAAAGCTCGCAATGCGATAGTTATCACTTACTTGCCATTCAAGCTTCTCTATATGGCCATGCTCTGGATCAACCATCAGCACATCATTACCTGCTGATGCGATAAACTGCTCTGCATCATGGTGGCCTTTAAGGGTGCCAATTCGCTGCCCTTCAGCAAAGTAATCTGGATTGGCTAGTTTTACTGCACTAAAGCTTTCGCCTTGCTGAGTGATAAGCGCAACACCATCACCGCAACCAAATGCCACTGCTTCTTCATTTTGTGCACTGCCGTGAAGTGCTGGACAGCTTACGTTAAATACCTGCTCTTGATGAAAATGATCACCATGCGCATGATATAAACCAATTTGCGAAGGTAGAGAGGTTTCGGTTTGAGGATCTCTGATCGTGCTAATTAGAAATTCGCCTCGAGCTTGCGCCGCACCGTGCATGTATGTGTCGTAATGTAACGCAGCGACTTCGCTTTGCTCGCCGCTAATATGCGCTTCAGTGAACATTGCAGCACTGGCATTCTGTTGGCTGTCTTTGTCGCCATCTGAGAATACGGCAATACCAGACTCACCCACTGTAACGTGTGTTGGCTTCACTGATTCTAAATGAAACGAAGCAAGTGCAGGCGCCTCTTCATGAGTATGGTGATGGTCGCCATGCTCCTCTTCATATAAACCACCATCAATAAATTCTACTAAACCTTGGTCACGTTGTACCAAGACAGCAAAGCGGTGATTTTCAGAGCTATATACATATTTCGGATAGTGTGTAACGCCAATCGAGTCGAGAAGCGATTTATCCGCCGTTGAGTACACATTCACAACGTTACTTTCTGCGCTAGTGACTAATAGGCGACCATTTGCGTCTGTGATCGCATCTCCATGATCGTGATCATCATGACCATCGTCATCATTGCCATTATCTTGTGCTGGCGGGTCTACTTTTACGATTGTGTGTTCAGTACCACCACATGCAGAAAGAAGAATTGCGGAAATGGCAACTGCCAAAAGTTTACCTTTTAATACCATGAGAGAGATCCTATTTTTATTTATGTTATACCATAACTTTAGGTATGTTATCTTATAACAAAACTAAAAACAACACCTCGACTAATCACCTATTGACTATTTTGCACGCAAACTCAATAGTAAGGTATTAAATCCAATTGGCACTATCAGACAGAGGCTAAACTGCAGATAGTAAATGCCTTGATATAACACTCCGGCTGCATAAAAAGGACTACTTAATGGACTATTTGGTTGCTATCACTTTATTTGCAATTGCGTCTTCCGTAACACCTGGACCAAACAATATTATGGTAATGACGTCCGGTGTTAATTTTGGCTTAAAGAGGAGCATTCCGCTGTTAAGCGGTATTTGTGTGGGCTTTTCGATTATGCTTTTGCTGGTCGGCTTGGGTTTTGCGCAGCTTTTTGAGTTATTTCCTAGTTTGCACTTTATTTTAAAGTGCATTGGCGTCATTTATCTTCTATACCTTGCCTACCTTGTCGCAATGTCCTCGCCCACAGCAGATGCAGACTCAACCCCCCAACCTTTTTCGTTTTTAAAAGGCGCGCTATTTCAGTGGGTAAACGCAAAAGCATGGATTGTGGCAATAGGGGCCATTTCAACTTATACCTCCGCTGGCGCAGACTTTATGAGTCAAAACTTGATGATCACCACCGTCTTTCTACTGGTGTCATTTCCTTGTGTTGGTGTTTGGCTGGTGTTTGGTTCTTCACTTAAGCATGTGTTAAAAAATGAGCAAAGTCGTAGATGGTTTAATTTTGTGATGGCGGCATTACTTGTGCTTTCAGTAATGCCGATTGTGTTAGAGATCTTTGCAGGATAATACCTGTTGACTTAATTAAGTGACCACTTTTTAACGATTAAATCAAATAGATATTAGTACATACCCTGCAAAGTTTACCGTGTTATTGTTACTTGTTGTGTGCTTTTTACCGACGGGCGATCACCCACACTGCATGCACAATTCCCGGTATATAACCCAACAATGTCAGCAAAATATTTAACCAAAAAGCCCCGCCAAGACCGACTTGTAAGAACACGCCAAGTGGTGGAAGCAGAATTGCGATGATGATCCTCAATAAATCCATTGTTCTCTCCTAAAAGTTATAGACGCTTTTATTCTGCATGGGTTATGCCAACTCAAAGGAATGCCTTTTGCATTAACCCAATAACAGTATAGGAGATAAATAATGCCAGATTGGATTAATCTTGATTTAGCACTCATTTGGTATCACTTTTACCAAATTATTTTTGCGTTTTTACTTACGTTACCCTTAGCAATTAATAGAGAAAGTCGCTCCGATAGCGCTGGGCTTAGGACATTCCCTTTGGTCGCCATTTCCTGTTGTGCATTTATCTTAACAAGTATGGATGTCTTTGAGTCACATGAAGCGCAAGCGAGAGTAATGTATGGTGTCATTACTGGAATTGGTTTTATTGGTGGCGGCTCAATTGTAAAAAACGATAATTCCACACATGGTACGGCAACCGCAGCGGGTATTTGGTTAACCGGGGCAATAGGGATCTCAAGCGCATATCAACGATATGAAATCGCAATTGTATTGAGCGCGGTCGGCTTTATGGTATTTCGCTTACTTGAACCTTATAAAAAGCCTTCAAGCTCACAATAAACTTACATTGAACCCTTAGTTCTTTTGCTCGATACTTGGCGCTTGAGCTCCAACTTTTCGCCGAAGAAGTACTCATAAACTAAAACAGCGATAAAATAAAAGAATCCAAAAACGCTGATATCAATGAGCAATTTACCAAAATTGAAGGGGTCATCGAATAAAAAATATTCAAAATCAGTAAGATAAAAAACTAATTTAGTCAAAAAAAGTGCGGGTAAAAGTGAAATAACAAATTTCAAATTAATGTCCTTTTAATTTGCCTGAGGTACTATCCGAGGTGCAGTTTACCTGCTTTCTTCCTAGATTGCACGTAATATACATTTTATTTTGATAGTTTACAAAGAGTTACTACCTTATCAGCTAAGCACTTCGCTCAGCTGATAACGAAACATCAAAATTTGATAATAGTCGAAACCGCTTCCTCGTTTGCCGTTTCAATAGACATTTTCAGTTCACGATTTTGCCAATCAATATCTATCAAGCCGTAATTACTTCCCGATTTATTAATCAAATGGCGGTTAGATGTTGTCAACCTTGCGATGTCTTTGCTTATCACGCCAACTCGTCCGGTTGGAATACTGGCACCAGCTGGCGCGCAATTGCCCCACTCACCTTCGATGCCTTTTTGGCTATCATCCACTTGGGTATAACACCAAGGTTTATCGTTGTCTCGGGTGATACAACCTTGATAAGTTACACCTGCATATTTGAATGGTAATTGACATGCTTTGGCAAAATTGCCATCCCCTTTGTCGTCTGCGTAAATCGGCAACCTTAATGGATTTTCAATATGATAAGGCCAGTTTTGACCAAACCCCGATGCCGTCACTTCATAGACATTAACCGCTTGACCATATGTACTGCTTGCTGGAATTGTCTTTTGCAGAAGCTCTCCCCAATGCTGATCGCCAGACAAAAACACAACGGCTTTAGTCTTCCCTTCGTTCACCGATTTTTGTACTAACCTTAGCAAGCGCTCTCTTTGCGCAGGCATTTCAGCCCAAGACTCATAACTTGTCCCGGACATATTTGTCTCTTCTAATGACGCGATGGCAGCATTAAATGTTTTGCCGTCTCCATAAGCACAGTAGTTAGTTTTACTTCTGCCTTGATGTAGCGGGGGCAGCACTTGAATGCCGCTTGCAATAAGCTTGATTTCCGAAGGTTTTTGTAACTCTTGCTCAAGCCATTGCCACTGCGCCTCTCCCAATATGGTGCTACTTTCACCTTCACACGCACCGTAACTTGAAAAAGTGGGAGAGCGGAAGTAACGGGCATCCAATGTTATCACATGCGTGGTTTCGCCCGAGCCACCCAGCATTTTGGCTTCGTAAATACCAGCTTGACCATTTTGTCTTGGATCAGCCTTATCGACATCAAAGTGACGCAAGTATTCTTTCTGTGCATTTACTTTCTGTGGGTAATGTTTGCCTTCATTGTTCCAACCAAAATCATGGTCATCCCAAGTCGCCATCACTGGGATCTTAGCCTCTAAAAACTTGCGATACTCACTATTGTTCTTTTTATCATCGTACTTCTGGCGCATCACTGCCATATCGGTGGTATCTGCGTAAATATTGTCCCCTAACCAAAGAAACAGGTCCGGTTGTTGGCCAATAAGCTTAGCGAGCGCTTCGGGCATATCTCCTTTGGTTTTGAAACATGAGCCTAGCGCAACTCTATCTAATCGCTTACTTTGTAAGGGTTGAGTGTGAGCTAATAGCGCAGGCGGAGCTTCTGGTTGACACTCTTCCCAGCCGCCGTCCTCAACATAACACCAAGGTGCGGTGTGATTTCGGGTTGTACAGCCATAAAACTTTTCACCCTGATACTCCGATGGCGTTTTACACGCTTTTCCGGTTACCGTTTTGAACTCTGGGATGGTTTCTGTTCTGACATGACCCCATGTTGCACCTTCAATGCTTTGTTTTAAATAGCACCACTGTGAACCTGAATTATTTTTATCCGTCGTCCCTTGATACTGTGCGGCTAGATAGTTAAAAGTGGACTTACAAGACTCGTAGTGAACTTCGGGCTGCGCCTTGGCGACGCTGCTCATGAGCATCAACACAGCTGGCGTGAGAGTATAGGTTTTCATCGTTTCCTCGGTATTTGAATGTTGGCATCCTTGCTAGTTTTCCTTGCGGGAACGGAGTCTAATTCAGCAATGTTAAATTTTAGTTTAATATTTATTTCAGGTTCACATTTACTCCCGCATTAATGAAATAATACGAAAGTGGCTCAATGAATGAGCCATAACTAGGCTTTATGGCAAGTGGTTAATAAGCCAATCAATAAATACTTGGATCCGAACTCTTTTTGGTGAATAGGGATCAAATAACACATAGCGTTGCCATACCACAGGGTGAGGGATATCAAAAAGCTGCACAATAAGCCCAGCTTGTTGAAAGTCTAAAAATAGCTCTTTGGAAACGATTGCCACACCTTGGCCTTTAAGCGCTGCACTCAGTGCCATATCGTTAGAAGAGACTCGAGTGTGTGGGCCTTTGGCGCAAATACTTGAACCGCATATCCCTTGAGACTCAAACCATTGCTCCCAGCTTACTTTGTCATCGTCATGGTGAATAAGATTGCACCTTGCTAAATCATTCGGAGAGTTAATTTGCAGCGCTGCTTTGTAGCTTGGTGAGCAAACTGGATAGTTGCTATCTTCCCCCAGATATAACTGTTCAAGTCCGGCGGGGCACGCTAAACCTTGTTTGGTAGAAAACCGGATCGCAATATCAATATGGTTTAAACGAATGTCTTCAAAGTGATTCGAGCCAAGCACACGAATTTGGATATCTTCATGGGACTCGTAAAATGAGCATAGGTTAGGCATTAGCCATAAAGAACAAAATGACTGGGTTGACGTGATAGTTAAGCTACCGGCCAATTCTTGGGTTTGAATTTGATTTAATCCCCCAATAATGCGCTTAAACGCACTTTGAGTAGACATTAACAACACGTCTCCTGCCTCAGTTAAGTGCATATTACGGCCTTTTCTTACAAAAAGCTTAACTGCAAGTGCATTTTCCAGTTGCCGCATTTGTTGACTTACTGCCGCTTGCGTAATGTTCAATTCGAGTGCAGCTTGGGTGTAACTTTGGAGTCGAGCAGCACTCTCAAAACAGCGTAGTGCACTTAAGTGCCTTAACCTCTTATCCATAAGCTCAACTTATATTAATTGTAATTAACTATCGTTGGTATCCTGCCATATTTTGACCCAAGATACAGTCATAAATTACTAAACCTAAACTCAGGTTACTTAAAACCTCAGCAGGAGCGGCAATGAACGATTGCAAACCAAAACCAAAGTCACGGTTATTTCACTGGTTAACTATAATAGGGGCTTATCTGAAACTAGAGCACGCAGTAAAACATAAGTAGTTTCAATATGTGTGAACATAATCAAGTACGGTGGAGCCTGTTACAATTTTTGTTACACAAAAAGTCGACTAGCCCACCGCTACAATTTATTGATATTACTTAATATTTTAAATATTGATCGGATAGTAAACCTTTACCCACACTCTTTTTGCAACAAGTTTTGTTAAAGTAAATGGAACATTGCACTCATTATGTTTTGTTCACACCTAGTGACAACATACAGCACATTGATTAGCAATATAAACCAACAATAACAAATATGGATAAAGGATTTTTATGCTATCTAAATCTCTGATATGCAGTGCTATTTTACTAGCTACTAGCGCTTCTGTTGATGCCCAATCTAATGCTGAACTTCATCGTTTAGCCACCGTAGCTAAACCGATAGAACAAGCAGTCACATTTAACTTAGACCCATCTAAGGAGCGTTTTTCAGGACACACGACTATAAAACTTGAGGTGCTCAAAGCCACTCAGTTTATTGAGCTCAACGGATTAGACTATGCAATCAACACTGCAGAGTTAGTCGGAAAAGCGTCGTGTGAGCTCAGAGATAAAATGCTCGAAACCGGTAAAGTGAGATTGAGTTGCGAAAAAACACTGCAACCGGGTCGCTACACGCTTACTATTGACTATACCGCCCCATACAATCGTAATAGCGTCGGTCTATATAAAACCATAGACAATGGCGTGCCTTACTTATTTACCCAGTTTCAGATGAGTGATGCAAGAAGAGCAATACCAACGTTCGATGAACCTGAGTATAAAATTCCATTCCAACTCACTATTACCGCCCCTGACGATCAAAAAGTATTCGCTAACACGCCAGTTTTAGAGACCAAAAAGTCAAATGGCATGACCACCCACTATTTCGACAAGACGCCGCCCCTTCCTTCTTATTTAGTTGCCTTGTCCGTTGGTCCATTCGAAGTACTTGATGTTAAAGGGATGTCGGTTCCGGGTAACATTATTACCCCACAAAAGAAATCAAATCTTGCCGCTTATTCCATCGAAAACACGCCAAAGATACTCAAAGCACTTGAAGACTATTTTGACTTACCCTATGTCTATAAAAAACTAGACCAAGTCGCAGTCCCTGAATTTCCGTTTGGTGCAATGGAGAATGCAGGCCTTGTGACTTACCGAGAAGACATATTACTTATCGATCCAGCAACGTCGACAAGACAAGCCCAAACTTCGCATGTGAACGTTATTGCTCATGAACTTGCACACCAATGGTATGGTAATCTAGTTACGATGAAATGGTGGAATGACCTTTGGTTAAACGAAGCATTTGCCACTTGGATGGCTGCAAAGATCACACTACAGCTGTTTCCTAAGCTAGAGACAAATTTATCCTTATCTCAACACAATGCAATGCCCTATGACGCTCAGGCAACTACCTCACCGATCCGCAAACCGGTTATTACAGAGTCTGATGTAACAGACGGCTTGGGACTTGCGTACAGCAAAGGTAGCTCGGTACTTTACATGGTTGAGCAGTGGCTTGGGGAAGCGGTATTCAAGGAAGGCATGCGCAATTATATCCGTAAATTTGCTTATAAAAATGCAGAAGCCAAAGATCTGTGGAATGAGCTGGGTAAAGTGTCTAATAAAGATGTTGCGACAGTGCTAGACTCATTTGTATCACAAGCTTCATTTCCACTTTTGACGATTAAGTTAGATGGTCAGAATGCCACCGTATCCCAACAGCGTTTTGTAATAAAAGGACAAGAAGCGGCAGCACAAACTTGGCATATCCCCATCACGTTGCGCTATGGTAAAGGTGACAAAACGGCCACTAAGACAATACTTCTAGACTCGAAGAAACAACAGATTAAATTAGACTTTGAGCCAGAGTGGATCTTACCAAACGACAATGCGACAGGTTATTACCGCTGGGATCTTTCTGAATCTCAACTCGCAAGCCTAATATCACATGCCCCAAACAAGCTAAACGAGCGGGAGAGATTAGACCTACTAAGCAATGTTGATGCGCTGATGGAGTCTGGAAAAATAAACGCCAACGCGTTGATGTTAACGCTCAGTGAGTTTATTAATGACAATCACCCCAAGGTAGCAAAGGCTGCTCTTACTCAATTACTATCACAACATAAACAGTATGAAGACGATTCAAATAAGTTACTTTGGAAGAAGCTTTTTACGACTTATGTTGAGCCTGCATTTTCTCGATATGGACTTGAGGCAAATGCAAATGAACCAGCTGCCACATCTGAAATACGTGCAGCATTGGTTAGAGCACTGGCTTTCGAGACAAAGCATCAAACCATTATTACGCATGCAAAAAAACAAGCGAGTTTGTATTTAACGACACCTGATAAAGTTGACCCCTACTTGGCGAGAAGTTTCCTGCAAATTGCCGCTTACTACGGTGATGCTGAGCTGTTGAAGTCGTACAAAAAAGTATTTGAAACTACCAATAACCCAACTCAACGTACTAATCTATTGCTTGCAATGGGTTATTTTGGCCCACAAGAATTGCAACAACAAGTACTAGATTATGCCCTAAGCGAGCACGTAACTGCCTCCGACTTTAATTACATATTAAGCGGGAATGGTAAAGGCGATGAGCGAAAAGCGCTTTATCAAAAGTGGTTTTATCAGCACTTTGAGCGCTTAAAGGAACGCTTCCCTCCTTTTGCAAAACCACAGCTACCTTTTTACTTATTTTCGTACTGTGACGCAGATGCGCTAAAACAAGCGCAGCAGTTTTTTGGACCAATGCAAAACGAGATAGAAGGCCTGAGTAAATCACTCAAGCAGCTGGAACTGGCAACAAATACCTGCATTATGCAAAAGCAAAGAGAGCTGGCTTCAGTTAACCAATTTTTGAATAACTTGTAAAAGACTCCAACCAGTTGTGGCGCTTTTGGCTTTTGCTGAGCGCCACTATTTTTTAGGATAAATATGTTACGTTCATTTTTATTATTGCTATGTCTGCCATTCGCCTTGGCCGCTGAAACCGTGATTGATCCCGCTCGTGATAGAGCAATTCCTATAGAAACTCATCAACCATCCAATACCGATAACTGCTCAACTACAGCGCTTTGCCCCGTTGCACTGCTAAGCGCCGGCTATGGTGTCTCTCATACCGAATATCAATTTTTGGTCAAAACGCTAAACCAAGCAGGATATTTGGTTATTACTGTAGGCCATGAGCTTGCAACTGACCCTCCTCTTTCCGTCGAGGGAAACCTATACGAAACACGCGCAGAAAACTGGCAACGCGGCGCCGATACGCTAGTGTTTATTCGCGATTACTTTAAGCCAAAGTTCACCACCTTTGATTTTGAGCATATCCTTTTGGTTGGCCATTCTAATGGCGGTGATATTTCAGCATGGTTAATCAATCACGGCGCTAAATTTGTAAGTCAGATCATTACGCTAGACCATCGCAGAGTGCCATTACCGAGAAGCCTTGATGTAGCGGTATTGTCGATACGAGCAAGTGACTTTCCAGCGGACAAAGGGGTATTGCCAAGTCGTGCTGAAAAGCAAAAATATCACGATTGTGTTGTCACGATCGCGAACGCAAAACACAACGACATGACTGACGAAGGTCCGAGCTGGCTAACAGACAAAATAGCACAAATTTTGGCTGATCATTTAGCTGGAAAACCTTGCTTAGGGAATGAAAAAGTAAACGACCAATAAAAAAGAATATAAAGTGATACCGAAACCCCAACAGGCAAGCGATGTTGTCTCTATCTGCACGTCTCTTATCTTTGACTAGGTGATACCGAGTAATAACGGGTGGCAAAGTAACAGTATAATGATGATTGGTGTAACCATGGTTTATGCCATATCCCTAAACATTGTTAGCGGTTAAAAAGCCATCTAATTACTCTAACCTGTCACGTGATGTTCCTAAAAGCAATAAAGATCAACAGGCCGCAGATTTTGCTGACCTTTAGCTCACCACTTTCATCAACTCTGCTTTAGTCTTGCCGATATCAAACTGCTCAACCATCTCTCGCAATTCATTGGCTTTACTCAACAATGATAGCCCTGATGCGTTTGTCATCTCTACCAAGGTATTGTTTTGCTGAGTAATACCATCAATTTGTTTAATGGCTAGATTAATTTGCTCAATACCACTCGATTGCGTGTTGCAAGCCTCAGCGATAGTTTGCACTTGCGATGCAAGCCCATACACACTTTCCACGATGGTTTTTAGCGTCTCACCGGATTCTGAGGCCAGTTTAGACCCTTGCTTCACTTTGACGTTACTGGTTCCTAAAAGCTCAGAGATATCTTTTGATGCGCTTGCGCTGCGCAGCGCTAAATTTCTCACCTCAGAGGCGACGACCGCAAAGCCTTTGCCTTTTTCTCCCGCTCTAGCGGCTTCGACAGAGGCGTTCAGCGCCAATAAGTTAGTTTGAAACGCGATAGAATCAATCACCTCAATGACGGTAAGTATTTCTTTAGCACTCTTACTAATTTCGGTCATTGCCTCAATCGTTGACTCAACCACCTTTCCACCTTGCTGTGCTTGCTGGTTTACTTCAATTGCCAACTGATTGGCCGATTGCGCATTACTGGCGTTTGAGTGCACGGTTTCGGTGATTTCACCGACTGATACCCTTGTTTCTTCAATAGATGCAGCTTGAGAAGAGGAGCGTTCGCTTAACTCTTCAATGCCTGTGGTGATCTGCTGTACCGAGACTGTGATGGATTCCGCCATGGCTAGTAGCTTTTGCATCATATTAGCTAAGTTGCCAACACTGGTATTCACCGATTGTTTCAACAGCGCAAAATCACCCGCATAACTTTTTTCAACTTGACGCGTTAAATTGCCTTGAGACAGCCCATCCATCACATTCATGCATTCCTTGAGCGGCGCTTCAATTGAGTCCAACGTTCCATTCATCGCACTGATTATGCTGGCATATGCACCATGGTGTTTGCTGGCATCAGCTCTATGATGCAAATCTCCCTCACTGGCCGCTTCTGCAAGCTCTTCGGCATCTATTAGCATTAATTTAATCGCACTAACACACGCTGAGAGGCTTTGATAAATGCTATCAAATTCTCCCTTATAACCATCATTCGTTAAGGCCGGTAGCTCTCCTTTTGCGATACTTTCTAGATATCCGCTAGTGAGTGCAACAGGTTTAGAGACGGCATCAAGCGTTTCATTGACACCACGAATGATTTTACGAAACTCGCCCTGATGTTTGGCTTCATCCGCCCGAGTAGAGAGCTCCCCTTCTCCTGCGGCAGCAACTAAACTGTAAGTATCATCAATAAGCAATGAAAGCGATGACGTAGCGCGTTGTAAGGCCATATGAATTTGCGCAAATTCGCCTTTGAACTCGCCATTAATCTGCTCAGGAATTTCTCCTTTTGAAAGTGAAATAAGATATTGTTTTGTTTGACTAATGGGTTGCTCAACGGTATCGAGTAGTTTGTTAAGTCCACTGGCTATTAATTGCATGGAGCCAACGTATCCTTCAAGGTTTAGACGTTCACTTAATTTACCATCAGAAGCAGACTTGATAAGCTGTTCAACCTGCTGCTCTGCACGCCTTGTCTGGCTTAAATCTTTAAATTCAAAAACAGTGCCTAACACCTTAGCATTTTGAGCGGAAACCGGGTTTGCGGTTGCCGCTATGATAATGTCACCTTCACACCACTCCCACTCTAGCTGCCGTATTAATTGACCTGCGGCCTGATGCAGTGCTTTAGAGCTATGAAGTAAAGCTTCGGGAATAGGGTGATCGACGATTTCGGCTGGCACGTTTAACGCGGCGCGGTAACGCTCAAATAAAGACTCACATTGCGCATTTACATAGATCACTCGATTATTGTCATCGCATAAAAGCACGGGTACGGCCACGTTATTTAGCGCATAACGGATCCGTAAGTTTTCTTTTGCTTGCGCCTCTAGTTTTTGAGTTGCATCAAGTAAGCTACTTTGCATTTTACGCAAATTTGCCAGCAGGTTACCAATTTCATCGTCGCTGTGTACAACAACGTTGTTGTCTAAGCGGCCACTCGCAATCGCCTTTGCCACATCGGATGCTTGGCGAATTGGACGGGTGATTAAATGCTGCATATACCAAGTCAATAATCCCAAAGTGACAACGGCAACAATGATGAGTCCTAGGGTACTGAAAAAGACAAGTTGATTTTTTGTCGCAACAATTTCGCGGGTTCGCGCTTTAACTAACGCATTAATTTGATCATTAATTTCAAGTAAGTATGTGCTAGCTTGACGATCTATTCCGCTTACAGCTCCATCGGCAAGGTCGACATCAAAGCCAGAGCTTTTAAGTAATTCCACCGCTTCACGGTATTTTTGTCCTAACGTGAGATGCGCTTGTTGGTAATCACGTAACTTACTTTCTAGGGTAGTTGGTAACGCATAGGCAGAAACAATTGAACTGAGCTGCTTTTGCACGTCAGCTTCTTTGCTTTCAAATCTCGACCAATATTTATTTAGCTGGGCAGGATCTCTTCCTCTAATGAGTACATTTTTCCACTCTTGTACTTGGGTTTTAAAGTCTTCAAGCACCATGTTTATTTGCTCGCGAGCAGCCAGTTCATTGGCTATCATGCCATCATATTGCTCCGCTACACGTTTCATCACCAAAACGGTAATCATCGCGCCGATGAGTATTACCACTAAGCCTGCTGTTACCGCTGAAATAAGTTTTGCCTTAACACTTTTCATTCTGAGTATCCCTAATTATGAAAAGATTGTTACATAAAGATAGAACAGGAATGGTGGCGTCACAAATTAACGCACTGCCAAGATTGAAAAGCCTTTATTGCACTTTGATTTATAATGTAAAACTCATGACATTCGTCATCATCACAGAGTCACAAATATCTGTTAGGATAGGTTCGCAAGAGAATAAAGGAATAATACCTGCGTAGCAGGTTTTTAGCGGAGTAAGTAGATGTCGGCGTTTTTTCGCTATCCGACGGCTTGGTTAGTAACAACCATTTTCACTTGGTTAGCCGTTGCAATACCAAGTTTGATTTATGCTCAGCAAAAAGCACAATGGCTGCCCTGGGTACAGCATATCGGTGTTTTGATCCTCGTACTTTTATGTATCAATGAATCCGAAAAATACTATGGCTACAAGGTTAGATATTCAATGCTGTTTTTGCTGGCGCTTTTGATCCAATCAATTAACCTTACCTCCCCCGCCGCAATTCATCTCATTTACAACGTAAAACTCGTTGGGATCCTTGCTTTTTATGTTCCTTTAAGTTTTGCGCTTGGGTATATCCTAGTTACCTCCTGCTTATATGTTGCGTCGCAATACTTTTTTTGGGGACATGGTTTTGAATATCTCAACGCTGTGTTATTTGCTTGTTTTCAGTTGTTTGCGTACGTGGTGTGTAAAAGAATGCAAAAAGAACAAGAAGCCAAAGAAGCGCTACAACTCGCCCACAGTGAGCTATCTGCAACGCAGTCTCTGCTAAGCCAAAGTATTGCTAAACAAGAGCGACTTCAGTTAGCACGAGAATTACATGACGATGTTGGACATCAAATAACCAGCCTTATCGTAAATTTAGACGTCGCAAGGCGAACTGCGGCTGCACCATTAACCGAGCTATTGGATAGCTGCTATTTGCAAGCCAAAGACACGCTAAAGTGTATTCGCGATCTCGTCAGCGACAAGCGTAGCAACGAGCATATCGATCTCCATGATGCATTACTAAGGCTTACTGAATCTATCCCTCGTCTTAATATTGAGCTCGATTATGAACATCATCCGTTACTCGAAAAATTAAGTTATGCCAATTGCATTTTGAAGTGCTGCCAAGAGGCCATCACCAATACCTTAAAACATGCCAAGGCGGATAAAATGCAAGTACGAGTGTATTGTCAACAAGGGTTAAAAGTACAAATAAGTGATAACGGCATTACCTTAAATAGTATTCGATTTGGAAATGGTCTAGCGGGAATGCAGGAACGGATCCAGGAACTTGGCGGCAGTCTTGATGTGTCAACTCATCAAGGTGTGACATTAACTATCCATTTTGGGACTACAAATGGCTAAAATATCGGTTTACCTAGTCGATGATCAGGCGCTTGTGCGCCAGGGTATGCAAGCACTCCTTTCGCTGAGTGGTGACATTATTTGTTCTGGAAGTTGTGGCAGCGGCAGCGAGTTTATCCAACAGGTTCAATTAAACCAAATCACTGCGGACATTGTGCTTTTAGATATGCGTATGCCTGAGCTAGATGGTGTCGATGTACTCACCGAGCTTCTACCTTTGGCAATAAACTTTAAAGTCATTATCCTCACTACCTTCAACGATACTGCAAAGCTAAAATTAGCTTTAGAGCTGGGTGCCAAGGGTTGCCTTCTCAAGGACGTTGAATTAGAAGAGTTAATTGATGCCGTTCGACAAGTTCATCAAGGTGAACTCATCATCCAAGAAGAGCTTGCAGAGACCTTACTGAAACCTGACCCCACTTTAGATAAGCTCACCACACGAGAGAAAGATATTTTGAAACTAATCGCGAAAGGATATTCCAATAAGGAAATCGCCAATACGCTTTACAAAGCGGAAGGTACCATCCGTAACTCAGTCTCTTGCCTGCTTGCAAAACTACAAGTACGGGACAGAACACAAGCAACACTGAAAGCTAAAGCGCTCGGCTTCGGGGATTGATATTGCTACACTGCCATATCGCCACTTCCGGAGCCGTTTTTGAACAACCCAAATTTACCACTAGTTTATCACTCTAATTACTCATTCAATTTTGACCCAAAGCACCGCTTCGTGATGAGTAAGTTTGCACGTCTCTACCAAGAAGTAGATGCATTAGGGCTCATTAACAACAATATTTATAGCCCTAAACCCGGCGACCCATCGCCACTTGAAAGCGTGCACTGCGAGCAATATATTTGGGGCTTATGGCGTAATCAACTCGACGCTAAAATGATGCGTCGTATCGGCTTGCCTTGGTCAGAGCAGCTTATGGCACGTACTTTTACTGCGCCTCTTGGAACGCTTAAAACTGCAGAACTTGCGCTTAAACACGGTATTGCATGCCATTTAGCCGGTGGTACGCACCACGCACACTATGATTTTGGTTCTGGTTTTTGTATGGTTAACGATCTCGCCTTTACAGCCTCGCGTTTGCTCGACAGCAATCAAATCACCAATGCCTTAATCTTTGATTTGGATGTTCATCAAGGCGACGGTACCGCCGCCATGTTAAGGCACAACCCGTATGTCTACACTTGCTCAATCCACTGTGAGAAAAATTTCCCCTTTCGTAAACATGCTAGCGATTTAGATATTGGCTTAGAAGTAGGGATCAGTGACACACACTACCTCGAAATTGTTGCACATACGCTTGAGTCATTATTGGTTGCTCTAAATCCGGATATTGTGCTGTACGACGCTGGTGTCGATGTTTGGCAAGGTGATAACTTAGGTAAATTGGATATCTCATGGCTTGGCATTGCAAAACGCGATGCACTGGTGCTGACGTTATGTCAAAAGCATGGTGTCCCTGTCGCGACCGTGATCGGTGGCGGATACGATAAAGATCACCAAAGATTAGCAAAGCGCCACGCGATTGTGGTGCAACAAGCTGCAAAACTGTAAAAAATGATGATCTTTTTATTTTGCGCATTCGTTTATCATTATGAAGGGTTCAATTGGTGTAACACCTTTAGTTTACTTCCCCTTCACCATGGCACTGATTAGGCGCACCGTTTGGTGCGCTTTTCCCCTTACTCTCCTGAAAACACTTTCATTAATATTTAAAAAACATTTTATTTACGTAAATATCACACCCTGTTAATTTACCCACTTCGCTAACTAAAACAAGGAATTAGTATGAAAACCAAACTGGCGATTATCGCTTCATTGTTCGCAGCAAACTCAGCATACGCTACTGTGGAATTGTACTCAGGTGCAAATAACTGTGCTTTGGACACTAAACTAGAGGCTGCCGCTTTTACTAAGCATGCAAATGCGGTTGGTAACTTAGAAGCGTTAACACAAAAACACAGCGAGCAAGCGGGTGCCACGGGAAATGGCTACTTTATTTTCAACCCTGCCTACTTAAGAACTGAGCGTTACTTCAACTGTAGCGTGCCGCTAAATGCCAATATTGGTCAATTTACGCTAACTGTTCATGGTACAACGAAGGGATTATCAGGCACTAATGCCTTTTGCTTAATTTCAAAGATCCGTAAAGTGAGCGACGGTGGTATAGATAAATGGTTCAAGTTTAGAGAAACAGGCAAGGGATTTGATTGGGCAGACCTGTCAGATCCAACCGTAACAGGCGAGCAATTTGTTACCTACACCACAACGTTAGACAATAACTACGAAAGTAGTGCGGTTTTGGACTTCAAGTGCAGAACAACGTGGGATAAAGGTAGTGTGGCAGTTGGTCAAATTGAGCTTAGTTACTAATTAGTACCTTATCACTATGGGCAATCTTTCCCTGAGGATTGTCCATTATGGTCCAACAAATTTTTGATTATGCTTTGCCAGTGCACGCCTAATTCGGTCTATTAACATAGGTTCTGTATCCTTGCTAAATGCCATACATCCGCGCTGCTGACTTGCCTTAGTGACTTCTAAAAGCGGTGTAACTTCGTCATCGTTAAGTCCAGCCGCCTTAAGTTCTTCACTCATGATATACTCCGTTGACATGACAAGGTCTATCCGCCCTTTGAAAAAGAGTTTGTAAAAGCTTTTTGAATCTGCGGCAACAACCAAGTGCTCTCCCTGAGCGAAGCCATGTTGGATTAAGAAATCATAATAGAGATTCCCCTTCACAACAGCGGACGTGTACTGCTTAGCATCTTCCAATGAAGCAACTTGAATATCCTTACGCGTTTTCAGTTTGAAGAAATAGACGCCTACAGGGCGTATCAAAGGGCATGCCCATTCATAGTCAGCTTCACGCTCAGCCGTACGATAAATCGAATAAATCATTGTATTTGGACGCTCTTTTGCAATTTTCATAGCACGTATCCAAGGGTAGACTTTTATCTCGTAGTCAATCTCAGCTTCTGCTAGCACCTCCCTCACCTTTTTTGTAGCTCTCCCAACAACCTCTCCTTTATCATTGGTGAAGTTGTACGGTTTCCACTCTTCGGTTACCACCAGTAGATCTTTTGCAAAGGCACTCAACCCCATTGAAGAGAGTATGATTAGGCTATAAGCGGCTAATTTAATTACATAAACCAATATTTCCTCCCCGCTTTTTGCAATTCCACCTTAACTCATGCACCATATTACAAATCTAAAGTTTCAAGAACATCAATATGAAAAGCATAGTACTATTTATCCTTCTCGTCGCTTGTAGTTTTACTAGCTTGGCAAATGAACAAGTTACGCAAAAAAAGCCGACTGAAAACCAACAACAACAGGCTTTGTCACAATTACAAGAGCCGATGTATAGACCCTTAATTGAGCGCTATATTCTGGATGAGTTAAGAGCGGTAAGAGAAGATCAAATGCGCTTAAGAGCAGATATAGAGAAAAAAATCAGCCACTCCCAGCTCGATACTGCAGATCGCGCGATTACCTACACCACAGATACCATTAATAATGTGCTCTTTTTGATCACCGCTGCTGCGTCCATCTTAGTTGTCGTTGGTTGGACTTCTTTTAGAGATATTAAGAGTAAAGTTGAAGATATAGTGAGTTTACGCGTTGGCACAATCACCGATGAATATGAAAAGCGCCTTCAGGTTATAGAAGAGAAATTACGCGAACGTTCTGAAGAAATCCTCAATAACCAAAAGAAAATCTCTATAACGAATGAAGTACACTCTCTGTGGATGCGGGCAAATCTTGAAAGTGACATGAATTCTAAAATTGAAATTTACGATGAGATCCTAAATCGCAAACCTGAAGACGTAGAAGCAATTGCCTATAAAGCCGATGCTTTATTAGAACTAGGTCAAACCAACACGGCGATTGCTTTGTGTAATCAAGCGCTAGAAATAGACAGTGATTATGGTTATGCCTATTGGCAACGAGCTTGTGCCTACTCCATGCTTTACAAGCACGCAGATGCAATGGCCGACATCCGTATGGCATTGGAATATGCGCCTAACTTAAAGAACGAGCTACAGCACGAGCCTGCCTTTGCGAGTCTTGCTGACAACCAAAGCTTTAACGAGCTGGTGAATAGTTAAGTTGTTTTAGCAGTTCGATTTGTAATTGAGTGATAATGTCGAGCTGCTTCTTAGAGATAATCAACGGATTTTCAATTTGATGGATCGTAGCTCCTTGCAAATTAAAGTGCTTTTTCAACTCAAGCATCATATTACTGTCATAGAAAAGTGCGGCCAAAGAGCCATCTTCAAGTGCTTGTGTTAAACCATACTCCAGACGTTTATGAAGCTTAATATCATCTTTACGGACATAGAAGTACAGCATTGAGGGGTAGAGCAACAAGTTTTTCTCACAATAAGTAACTTGCTTATTATCAAAAGCATTGAGTTCAGGCACTAACTCGATAATACCTCGTGGAAAAATCTTACCGGCACTATTTGCAAGCACGCGATAACCCGCTAAACCATCGACATATTTTTCTACCGTAAAACCCGCCTTTTCAAAAATAGCAACATCGGGCCAGTCTTTTCCCAAGACAACGTTGAACTGTTGTAGCTCTGCTAACGATAAATGCACATTTAGCTTACCGCTGTCGGCAACATTCATTACCAGTGCTCTTATACCAAAGCTTCCAAATGCAATGGGAATAGCCACAGGCTTCGCCTGAACGTCTCTAGCGGCTGTTGAAACTGTCCAGAACACATCTACATTATGTTTTAGTAATTCCTTAAATTGTCGTGATTGGTTGATGGGTAAATCAATCGGTTCTATCCAATACTCGCCATATCGTTCGCGTGACTTATCTAATGCTAAACGCAAGACTGACAAAAAGTATTGGTTCTGCGGCGTGCCGTTTTCTTTTGCCGCATCCACTACTCTAATGACCTTTGATGCTGCAAAAACAGTATCAGCAGTTACCAGAAGCAACAAGTACAGGACATAGATAACATGAGCCCGCATAATATCACCAATATTGCTCGACTGTGATCTGTCCGGGTTTTGCACGTCTATGACGTTCAAATCCCATACCTTGCAGCTGAGCACTTAGCTCCTTTACCATTTCAGGGTTACCACAGAGCATAAAATGGCTATTATCCGGTAACTGCTCATAGCCAAGGTGAATTAATAACTGCTTGTTTTCTATCAATTCAGTAACTCGCCCTTGGCAACCCAGCTCTGGCTTTTCACGTGTTACGAGCGGTACATAGGTAAAGTCGTCTCTTTGCTGTTGCAACTGTTCAAGCATTTCGCGATAACACAAATCTGCATTTAGTCGCACACCATGAATAAGGATCACCTGTTTAACCTGTTGCCACACTTTGCCTTCTTTGAGCATAGACAAAAATGGGCCTATCGCTGTACCTGTACTTATCATCCAAAGCGTATCGCAGGGTGGTAGTTCATCTAATACAAAAAATCCGTTTGCTTGGTAAGTAACATCAAACTCATCACCGACTTGTAGCTGATGTAAGGGCACAGAAAGGTTGCCGTCGGGTACCTCGACTAACAAGACTTCATGAATTGGCTCTGATGGCGGGTTTACAAAGGAATATGCTCGCGCAATACGCTTATCCCCTTGTTGCAAACTCAATTTAGTATATTGGCCAGCCTTGAAAGGTGCGATGTCCGCATTAAATTTGATACTGAATAATGTTGGCGTCCAATGTGTTATTTCGACGATCTCTCCTTTTACCCACTGCGACATTATTTCTCCGAAACTCACAAGCCGTATTTATTTTACGATAACATAAACATGGCAAAAAACTCGGCTTTGTCAAAGTTTCGGGCACCAGATTTTACCCAATTCAACAGGGAGTGGATCTCTAACGGCGATCTGTGGCGCTACCTTTGGCAGCGACAAATTAAATTTATCGATATGGGCATTCACCATGGACGCATATCCTGTTTTAGCAGCACCAAGTGAATACGCTTTCATAGTTGTAGAAACAGTTACAGCTTGTTTGCCCTGCTCTAGCTGTTGCACCAGTGCTCGCAGCCAACCAAGATAATGCTGATTATCATCTAGCAAAGAGGGCTCTGTTGCGATTTCAGCAAGCGCTTTACGATAGCTAGAAAAATCTGAGTTGAGTACGTATATCCCAAGGCTATTGATTGAGACTTGCTTCACGGCTCTATAGTTTTCGTCTTTTTCGTACTGTGTCGCCGCCTTAATAAAATAGTTAAGTGCCTCATCAGCCTCCCCTTTTGCAAATGTTACATTGCCAAGTGCGGTTAACAGCCCTGCTTGCATAAAATTTGGCAGCCGTCCTTTATCAACACTTTTTAAAAGATTGTATCCGACAGCGGGCTGACCAAGCTGGGTATAGGCAATTGCTATATTCACTTTTAATGCGGACTTATGTTGGGAGCTGACCGAAGCGTTCATTGCACATCGATAGTGCCAAATCGCTTGCTCATTTTGGTTACGACGACGATAACCAACACCTATATTAGTCAAGATTTTTGCTTTATCTTCATCTGCTAGCGCCTGAAAGCGTGGTTCTTTAAGCGTATCTAGTGCCTTAATAAAAATGGCATTATTGAATGTGCTAGCACTTGCTTTAATCGCTTGATAGTGGAGTTGATATAAATCTCGAACCGAAAGGTCCTGCCTAGCAATCTCGTATTGATATACCTTAAGTGCTTCGTCAGGCGCGTTTTTGACCAGTGACTCAAACGCATCTAAGTCAACTTCAGCATTCGCCATCAACGCTAAAAAGCCTATAACAAGAATCGTCATCACCCAACACCAGCACTTTACTATTAGAAAAACTCTACCACCTTTATGCAGTTTAAACTAGTCAAGGTTATTTAAGACGGGGCCAGATCAAAAAAAAAGCCGCTTAAAGCGGCTTTTTTGGGTGTGATTCGCGTTGTTTTAGGCGTGTCTCCAAAACTCTGCGATTACGTTACCAAGGAACTTTTTAAATCGTATTAAATTGACTCTAGTGCAATTTTAACCATCTCATTAAACGTGCTTTGACGCTCTTCTGGTGGTGTTGCTTCACCAGTAATAACATGGTCACTTACTGTGAATAATGCCATCGCTTTTGCACCATACTCAGCCGCTACGCCGTATAAACCTGCTGTTTCCATATCAACAGCCATTACGCCTAGCTTGTCTAATTCTTTATAAAATTCGCCATCGGCTTGATAGAAAGTATCTGTCGTGAAAACATTACCAACTTTTGCATCAATGCCTAGACGGCGAGCAGCGTTTACGCCGCTTTCTAATAAACCAAAATCAGCAATCGCAGCGAAGTCATAACCACGTACACGAGCACGATTAACATTTGAGTCTGTGCTTGCGCCTTGGGCAAAGATCACATCGCGGATCTTGATGTCTTGGCTGATGCCTCCACATGTACCGATGCGGATCAGGTTCTTAACGCCAAAGCTAACAATAAGCTCACGAGCGTAGATTGACATAGATGGAATACCCATGCCTGAACCCATGATGCTAACTGGGTTACCATTGTAAGTACCAGTGAAACCAAACATGTTGCGAACGTCAGTTACTTGACGAGCATCTTCCAGAAAGTTTTCTGCAATGTATTTTGCTCTTAGTGGATCGCCCGGCATTAATACCGTTTCTGCAAAATCACCTGGCTTTGCGCTAATGTGTGGAGTGCTCATATTGTTTCCTTTAGTTAGGCTTTTATCTCGGCCTTAAAGCCTTCACCGTACTGCGTTGCATCTAAATCAAACCACTGGGCAAGCGTTTGACCTATGTCAGCAAAACTTTGTCTTTCTCCTAACGGAGTATTGTTCATACCCGGTGTATATGCCAATACGGGCACGTACTCTCGCGTATGATCTGTACCTTCTGCGGTTGGGTCACAACCATGGTCGGCAGTCACTAAAAGTAAGTCATCAGCTTTTAGTTTGGCAATAATTTCCGGCAAAAATGCGTCAAACTCAGCAAGTGCTTCTGCATATCCCACTGCATTTCTGCGGTGACCAAACTTTTCGTCGAAGTCGACTAAGTTGGTGAAGATAAGGCTGTGGTCCGGCGCTGTGTCCATCACTTCGCTTGTCTTCGCTAGCAGATTCAAAAGACCCGGTGCTTTGTGCTTTTGTGTGATCCCTTGATGCGCATAGATATCTGCAATTTTACCAATACTAATTACTTCGCCACCGTCATTGGCTAGCTTATCTAGCACAGTCGGCGAAGGCGGTAATACCGAATAGTCTCGGCGATTACCTGTACGAATAAAGTCGGCACTTGAAGTGCCTATAAATGGCCGCGCAATCACTCGTCCTATATTCATTTCATCAAGCAGTGCCCGTGCGATTTCACATACTTGATAAAGCTTGTCAAGTCCAAACGATTGTTCATGAGCGGCTATTTGAAAGACGCTATCAACTGAGGTGTAGCAAATCGGCTTACCGCTTTGTACGTGTTCTTCACCCAGCTGTTCTAAAATCGTTGTGCCCGACGCATAACAGTTACCCAAAATGCCAGGTATGTCTGCACGTTTGCACAATTCATCTATAAATTCTTGTGGGAAACAGGGGGTTGTATTTGGGAAGTAACCCCAATCAAACAATACTGGCACCCCTGCCATTTCCCAGTGGCCAGACGGCGTGTCTTTACCACTCGATAATTCTTTTGCAAATCCCCAAGCAGCACTTGGTTCTATAGTTTGCGCCACGGCGCAAGTTTCTTTACCTGCAGCTTCACATGCTGCAATAAGGCCTAGTTTAGAAAGATTCGGTAAGTCTAACGCTTGCCCTTTTTCTTCTTTATACGCCTGCAATAAGTGTGCGAGAGTATTAGCGCCAACATCACCAAACTTTTCTGCGTCCGGTGCTGCGCCAATGCCTAGGCTATCCGCCATTAAAATGATTGCTCTTGCCATAGATACCTCTCTATACTGCTCAGGCTGTTATTTATTCTTAAATACATGGTTACCTGAAGCGATGGTTACTTTATGTTTGGTTAAAAAAATCGTACAGGACATAAGTCCGCTGTCATAAAATAGTCACAAAATTCACGAAAAGCTGCGATCTTGCTAATTTAGCTCTGTCGCACTCAAGCGGACATAAGTCCTGTTTTGAGTCCGCCAAACCCGTTAAATTTGCTCATTAAGCGAGGCAAAAGAGATTAATCGTGTCTTTTTTGCTATTGTGATCTTCCAACATAAACAACTGCTGGGTGTGAACTTTAGTGACACGAACTATTATAGCCATAGCTGGCGCATCTGCGTCTGGTAAGTCTCTTTTTAGTCAAACGATCTACAACGAATTAGTGAATGAGCTTGCCTCAGGCACTATCGCGGTAATCGAAGAGGACGCCTATTATAAAGATCAATCGCATTTACCTATAGAGCATCGTACTCAAACGAATTATGATCATCCTGATGCGTTTGAACACGAGCTGTTACGCGAGCATTTAACTAAGCTTCGCCTAGGTGAATCCGTAGAGGTTCCTACCTACGATTACGGACAGCATACACGTAGTGATAAAACCCGAATAGTAAATCCTGCTAAGATACTAATCGTCGAGGGTATATTACTACTGAGCGATCCTGCATTAAGTGAAGAGTTTGATATCAAGGTGTTTATTGATACACCTTTGGATATTTGTTTGCTGCGTCGCATGCAAAGAGATATAGAGCACAGAGGAAGAAGTCTGTCATCTGTGGTAGAACAATATCAGGCGACGGTAAGACCGATGTTTTATCAGTTTATCGAGCCATCCAAGCATAATGCCGACTTGGTTGTGACCCGTGGCGGTATGAATCGCGTTGCGATTGATATTATTAAAAGTAAAATAAAATATTTGCTACAAGAATAACGGGAAATTGGCATGACAACAATTATGAGCTTAGTGGGCATGATGATGCTCCTAGGCGTAGCATTTGCGTGTTCGACAAATCGCAGTGCTATTAATAAGCGTACCGTAGGCGTTGCATTTTTATTGCAAGTCCTTATTGGTGGCTTTGTACTCTTTATTGAAGCAGGCAAAAATGTATTAGCTTCAATGTCTAGCGCGGTTGCCAAAGTGATTAGCTATGCTAATGACGGTATCGGTTTCTTGTTCGGGCCATTAGCCAAACAAGACTCGCTAGGGTTTATCTTTGCGATTCAGGTATTACCAGTGATCGTGTTCTTCTCGGCACTCGTTGCTGTGTTGTATCACCTTGGTATCATGAACTGGATCATTAAAATTTTAGGTGGTGGCTTGCAAAAGCTGCTGCAAACGTCACGACCAGAGTCGCTTTCAGCTACGGCAAATATTTTTGTCGGCCAAACGGAAGCCCCTTTGATCGTAAAACCGTTTATTCCAAAAATGACGCAATCAGAGTTGTTTGCAGTTATGGTGGGCGGTTTGGCGACGGTAGCAGGTTCCGTTATGGCGGGCTATGTGGCGATTGGTGTTGAGCTTAAATACCTCATTGCCGCGAGCTTTATGGCAGCTCCTGGTGGTTTCTTAATGGCAAAAATGATTGTGCCAGAAACCGAGAAGCCACACGAAAACCTATCTGATGTAGATAGTGGTGATGATAAACCAGTAAACGTAATTGACGCAGCAGCATCAGGTGCATCAAGCGGTATGCACTTAGCACTGAACGTAGGTGCGATGCTACTTGCGTTTGTGGCACTTATTGCGCTACTAAACGGTTTACTAGGCAGTATTGGTGGAATTTTTGATTACCCAACACTGACGCTACAAGAAATTTTAGGCTACGTCTTTGCCCCTGTTGCTTGGCTACTTGGGGTACCTTGGTCGGAAGCCGTGACGGCAGGTAGTTTTATCGGCCAAAAATTGGTAGTTAACGAGTTTGTTGCCTACCTAGATTATATGAATTATCGCGATACGTTGAGCACGCACACTCAAGCGATTGTCACATTTGCTTTATGTGGATTTGCTAACTTATCGTCGATTGCCATCTTACTAGGCGGACTTGGTGGTATGGCCCCAAGTCGTAGAAAGGATATCGCTCGCCTAGGGCTCAGAGCAGTGTTAGCAGGGTCTATGGCTAACCTCATGAGTGCAGCAATTGCAGGTTTCTTCCTCTCGCTAGCTTAGAAACTTATTGAGATAAGCCGCAGTTGCAAAACAATTGGTTGGTTGCTTTAAGGGGTTAAAGTGACCACACTAACTTGAACGATACTTCACCAAAGGGCCTTTAGGCCCTTTTATCGTTTCTGAGGAGCGCTTTTTTGGCCGCACCATGTTAAAGGGCCACCACTTTTCTCACCTACAATTTCTTTATCGCTTTTGGCGGGAATATCTTTTCATGTAGTCCAGTTACTAGGCTGACTCCAAGCAAGACTAAAATACTGCCAAGGATTGTGTTAGCACCTATTTGCTCTTGTAAAAAGAGATGTCCCCATAAAATCCCAAACACGGGAATTAAAAAGGTAACGGATAAAGCAGACGCAGCGCCAAGATCTTCAACTAACTTAAAATAGAGAATATAGGCAACGCCCGTGCATAATACGCCAAGACCGACTACCGCACTTATCACTGTAGAGTCAGGCATTTCCCTCATTGGCATAAACCAAATAAACGGCAACACCAATAGCGCAGAGCCCATAAGTTACCATGGGCATGATTAAATGCGCTCATTTTTGGTGCCGTTTTGGTGTAATGAGAGGCCACCGCATAGCTCAAAGTCGCACACAAGGTTGCAATAATAGGCAGCCATACGCCCTCATCCAGTACGGTGCTATCCAACCCGACTAGCGTGATAACACCTGCAATCCCAAACCCACAACCTAGCCACACCGACTTTTGAGTCGGCACTTTTAGCCAAAACACACTGATTAGCACACCCCAAAATGGTGCAGTTGAATTTAAAATTGAGAGCATAGAAGCATCAAGCGTTTGCACGGCATAAGCGAATAGCATAAAAGGTAACGCTGAGTTAAACAGTCCAAGGATTAAAAAGTGCTTTTTATATTGCCAAAAATGTAAATTGCGCTTTAATACTAAAGCAACCGCGGCGAGCGTTAGCGCACCAAATAAGACTCTAAATTCAATGAGTACAGCTGGGCCAAGGACACCGGCAGCCACCTTCATAAATAAAAATGAGCCACCCCAAATTGCGGCAAGTAACATTAAACCAAGAAACCCTTTCATTCCCTACTCCAAGGTTAATATTAATGGAGCTTTACCTTACGCCGATATATAAATACAGCACAAGCCATTTTTGGTACTGTCATTAGAATGTGTTTAACTTTCTTTAAGAAAGAGGGAAAGGCTAAAACTTAAGGTATAGAATGAGACTCGCTTTTTACGCAATGATAGTCGCTTTGCTTATCCTCACAGGATGTAGCAAAAGGCAAACTCTAGAGCCAACAGAGCAAATACAATTGACTCAGTTGCCGGTTAGCCTCGCCCAACTTTCTAGTGACGCGGCGCTAACCTTGTTACTCATTGACGATCATTTACTACAAGTATGGGATAACCAAAGCCAACAGCTCATTAAACAAATCGAAGGAAGTAAATACCAACTTACTTTTCGTGACGCTTTAATAGCGCCGAGCAAGCGCAGTATTCTGAGTATTTCGGACACCCAACTCAACATCTGGCAATTGCACTCAAACGAAGTTGTCAGTTATCCATTACCTGAGTTTGACTCGTTTATCCGCGTTACCAAGGCCCAGTGGTCCAGCGACGAGCAGTTTATCGCCCTTGGCTACAATGACGGCAGCGTACTACTTTTGAGTTTAGATGAGCAAATCATCACCACAATAAACCTTCACGAAAGTAGCATTACACATTTGATTTTTAATCGTAACTTGACCTCGCTCTACTCGGCCTCTTTAGATGGCCACGCTAAAAGGCTTGAGTTAACTAGTAAAGAAGTCACTGTAGACTATGAGCTGCCTCATCGTATTACCAGTTTGGCATTATCACAAAATGAAAACTGGCTGTTCGTATCTGACGCCCTGCAAGACCAAAAATTCATTGATACGCGCACAGGTCAAGCAGTGTTATCTCTATCCTATCCTCAGCGCTTCAAGTTTTTCCGAAGTGCACAATTCGTAGCTGACGACAAGTTTCTGCTAACCACCTCTTCCAAGGAATATATTTCGCTATGGGAATTAACGTCGGGAAAAGAGATTGTCAGTTGGCCAATTGCACAACTGAATTTGGGCAGCACCGTTTATGATGTGCACATCTCCGATAACAATGTGCTCACTACGATAAGTTCAGATGGGGTACTGGAAAAGTGGGCCTTAACAGCTATTTTGTTTGATTATTAGAGACAAAAAAAGGTAGCATTCATCGATATTAAAAAATAATAAATGCATCTATGGATCACGCAAATTTTGACAATCAATCGCACTGTTTAAATTGTCACACTCAACTTGTTGGCGAGTACTGCTCAGGTTGCGGACAGAAAAAAGCGTCGAGATTGACCTTTAAACACTTACGCATTTTGCTTCAAAGCGCACTGCTTGAACTCGAATCCCCTTTTTTTAAATTACTTTTTGGATTATTGCTTCGACCTTTTAAGACCATTCTTGGATATCTGAATGGACAGAGAAGTCGCTTTGGTAATCCCTTCAAGTTTAGTTTTATTCTACTCACAGTGATCGTGCTTGCCTCGCATCTACTTGAAATCAGTTTCATGCCCAGCAGTCAACTTTTGGAATCGAAAGATCAGCTCAAATGGCAATCTGAAATCGCACTTTATGAGGCAACTCATGTTTATCGCGTCTTTATTCTGGCATTTTTACTCGGATTAGCCTCTAAGCTAGTATATCGTTCTGCGCCCTACACAATGCTGGAGTACACGATAGGACACCTACTCATTTTAACCCTAAGCGTCCTGCTATTCTCAATTCCACTAATGTTGGGTATATTCGGCGAGCAGCTGTTCGCAATTCTTTCGCTCTTATTTTCTGGTTTGTACAGCATAGTACTTAACTATAAAATGGCGGAACATGGGCTTGTAAAGTGGAAAAATTGGGGTAAGGCAGCACTTGCCTACGCGATAGGCTCGTCACTATTTTCTGTTATTTTCGCATTTTTGTTTGGGGTATACAGTGGTTTTACTCACAAAATTTGATCTGTATGTGAGCTATTTAGCTAGACCCTAGACAAGGCTGAGCTTGTCTAGGGCCTAGCCATTAATGCTACTGTTTTAGCTGTGCTTTTGCAGCCTCAACCTTTTCAAAATCAAGACCTAATTCGTTAACTGCTTCTTTGATCAATGCAGGATTTTGCATTACCAAAGCCATCAACTGTTGAAGCTTTTCGGGTGGAATACCTAGTTGCTGAATAGTCGCCATCGCCATCATTGGATTTTCAGTCAGCTGGGTAAATACCGCTTGGATCTGTTCATCCGAAATATTGTGCTCTTTAAGTAATGCAATGATTGGATTCATCTTGTTTCCTAACTATTTTTTACTAATCGTGCGGCATAAAAACCGTCAAATTCCGAATTTACTCCTGGAAGTAAACGTAGAGAATCTTCTAACTGCCAATTGGGGTTATTTGCCAAAAAGCGTTCAACCTGCTGCTCATTTTCAGAAGGTAGAATTGAGCAAGTTGCATACACCAGTTTGCCGCCCACCTTACACATTTGGCTGTAACGCGCTAGCACATCGGTTTGCAAAGCAATAAGTGTGTCCAAATTTTGCGAATTCAAGTGCCACTTTGCATCTGGATTACGCTTTAATACGCCAAGACCTGAGCACGGCACATCCAGTAGCACCCGATCAAACTTCTCTTTTTGGCGCTTAATAGTTTTATTGTTTTGAATAACGCGTGTTTCAGCCACATGCACGCCCGCACGTTTCGCTCGTTGTTTCAGTGTTTCAAGCTTATGTTCATGGATATCCATAGATAACAAGCGCCCTTTATTCTCCATCAGCGCAGCAATATGCAAACTCTTGCCACCGGCGCCTGCACAGGCATCAACCACCTTATGACCAGGCTGTATTTCTAAAAAAGGCACGATTTGCTGAGAGCCTGCATCTTGCATTTCAAACCAACCAGACTGAAATGCTTGAGAGCGGAACAGATGGCTATTGGACTCAACTTTTAGCGCGATATGAGAATCAAGCGCAACGTGTGAAACCTTGATCCCTTCTTTTGCCAGAGACTCTGTCACTGTCGCAATATCGCTTTTTAGGCTATTGACTCGCAAATATTGCTGAGCACTCTGATTTAGCGCGGATGCAACCGCAGGCCACTGCTCGCCCAGTTGTTCAGATGCAACCTCATGCAACCAATCAGGTAAAGATAGACGAACGGCCTGAGGTGCCTGCTCAATTAAGCTTTGTAGCTGTTCCTGATTATAACGCTCAGTATCCACCCACTCCGGCAGCGGCTGCCCTGTAACAACTTGGCAAGTTAACCAGTAGCCAAAACCATCTAGCGGCATTTCTTCATGCTCAAGTAGGTAAGCCAGTAACCGTTTAAAACGGAAAATATGATAATAGTTGCTCACCACATACTGCCTTTCATCAAGGTTCCACTGAGGGTTATTCTGGAGCAGTTGAGTTAATGCTTTATCGGCATGAAGAGAAGTATCTAGCACATGTTCAATGCACTCAGACAGAGTTTGGACTAACGAGCGAGTTACAGACACAATATGGTCTCGATTATTGCTAAAACACTATTTTAGCGCGCATATAGAAGAGCATCAATTGAAGTTTATGATCTTCAGCGGAAATAAGGTAATGAATCGAAGCACACAACAACATGCGACTTCGATTCATTTTTACATTATTACAGCGGGTCGATTACCGGCTCAAATATCCGATACGATTCAGCTCATCAGCTCGGTGACGCAATGGGTCCTGAATACGACACATCCCCTGCCCTTGCTCAATAAACTTAGCGAGCGCCTCATTTCCTTGATAGCCGCCAGAATCATTACAAGAGTCTGGTAGTAGTCTTGTTTTTAACACCTGAGGGTTAAAGGTACTCACACCCGTTTCAGTAGCAAGCTTTACCTGCTCATTTATCGCGTATGATGTTGCAACTGGTGTTGTCCAAGAGGAGCCATACAAGGCTTGCTCTACACCATAGCGCATACCAAGCACATCAGGTTCCATTTTAGGCGTACTATTTTTTTCCGTGCTGTCGTATGGGTCATAACCAACATTAATATACAAATCGATGCTTTCATTGCCGACAAAACTGTCTGGCTGCTCGACATAAACCTGTTGCCACTCAGACTTTCCAAATGGCTGAATTGTCGTGTTTTTTGCTGAAGTAGAATACTGATAAACCCGAACTCGATTGCTAAATGGCATGAGATCCAATTCATCATTGCTTGTCACAGCATCAATATTGCCTGCATGAAATGCAAGCGCTCTGGGTGAGCCAAATATTGCCTCATAAACAGGCTTTAAAGCATATAAAAATTCAGTAGCTTTTGCGTTATTCAGCTCTCCCGCACACGCATTTTGCTCCCATGCGATATACACATCTTGTAGCGTAAAGCCGCCCGAATAGTTAATAAATTCAACTTCGTTCGCTTCAATAATATCTGCAGTTAACGAGCTTGCTGCACTTGTCATGAAACGAGAAAATTCACTGACATCTTGCGCACAGAGCGCGTTTTTATGCTGAATAAAAGGTGAGAAAGACTCAGTATCAATAGCAACAAACTCTGCCTCAGGGTTATGCTGAGCAAGATAACCAAATACCTTAGTGCCATGACTATTAAAATTGCGCTTCGTGACTCTATCTGCTTTATCAGCAGGCACTACCGCCCTATATTTAATAGCGAGATCAGATAACCACGCGGCGGGTAGAAATGCTGGCTGCGGAGAGTCAAATTTTTCATTCGTAAAGGTAAACTGATTGACCTCTGTTAAAAGTTTAACTCCCAGCTTTGAAAGGTTTACCTCTGGGTTATCCGCGATAAAAGTTTTGGATTGAGGGTCATATTTAAACGCAGCTTTAACTCGAGATCGGTATCTAAGCGCCGTATGAAAGTCCATTCCGTAATCTAAAACTAGCAATGTTTGCGATGGTTTTGTCCGAGATTGGTCAAACACCCCATCGTTAAACTTTACGTTAACGATATCGCACATCTCATGAGTCGCTGTCGTATTTGCACAGTTTATGCCTTCCGACGTTATTACTTCAATTGCATCAGCGACATACTGCTTTCCCTGCAGCTCAATTGCGTCCATAAACACGCTGGGATCGGGCTCAACTATAACTGGATCTGGCGGCGGTTTAATCGGATCCGGTACAGGGTCATTTGAATCACTCCCACCACCGCAACCAGAAACAAATAACAAAGACGAAACGGCAAATAAAGTACCTGTTATTTTAACCATAAAACCTATCCTTAGAATGGTGCTCGATACATTATATTTTGCCTACTAAGCAAAATATTCAAACACAACAAATTAACAAAAAATTTTCTTAGAGACTATATCATGGATTGTCAAACAGGCACCATAAAGTAACAAATTAGTACAAAGTCCTAATTAGCTACTAGTTTAGATACTTTTGACGATTAAGTTCATCAATACGATGCTTCAACGGATCTTGAATTCTACACACTCCTTCACCATTTTGAATGAATTGAGATAACTTAAAGTTGATGAAGTAGCCACCATTGTCAAAACACTGAGTTGGTAACAAAGTCTGTTTTAACAGCACAGGGTCAAACCAAGTTATTTGCCTATCATGCTCAAGTTGAGTTTGTGTCGAAATCGCATAAGAAGTGGCAATCGGCGCAGCCCAAGAGGATGATGGAAACTCCCAATCAGCTCCGTAGCGCATTCCATAAACATCGGAAGCCATTTTCGGCGTACTATTTTGTTCCCAGAAGTCGCTTCTACCATAGCCAAAGTTTATATACAGATCGATATACTTATCTCCATTAAACTCAGAAGTGTGATCTACAAACACCTTTTGCCAATTTAAATCGCCTGTAGCCGTTATATTGGTGTCCACCGAGCCGGTGGTGTAGGACATTACACGTACCCGGTTAGGGTAATCAGTTACATCTAAGGGGTTCTCACTGCTACTAGCACCAATCGCACCGGCATGAAGGCCTAGTACTCCGTGGGTGTTAAACAGAACATCATAAATAGGCTGGATACTCTTAACAAATTCGGTAGCGGTACTATTGCTCAATTGACCATTACATGAGCTAGCAGACCAAGCATTACGGACATCGGTTCTTTCAAAACCGCCTGAATAGTTTATATACTCAACACCATGCTGCTCAATAACATCGGCCCGTAAGGAATTTGCAGCCTTTTGCATTTTGGTATGTAGCTCTTCTATATTACGGCTACAAAGTGCATCTTTATGGTTGATAAATGGAGAAAAGCTCTCAGTATCAACAATGACAAACTCGGCATCGGGATTGTGTTGTGCTAAGTAACCAAAAACCTTAGTTCCATGACTAAAGTGCGGCTTTCCAGTTATATGATCGTATTTATCGTGTTTCGCTATCGAAACATATTTAGCCGCTAATTCTCCAAGCCAAGCCGCAGGCAAAAAGCCACTTTCGGTATACCCTGTCTCGCCATTGAGATAAGTAAATCCGTCAAGCTCAGTTAACAACTTTTTCCCTAATTTTGAGATAGTCACCGATGGATTATCAGCCACAAAAGACTGGCTCTGATGATCATATTTATACGTCGCGATGACTCGGCTTCGATAACGCAATACCGTTTGCAAATCCATACCGTAATCTAATACCAATACAGTCTGCTGCGATTTAGTCCTTTGCGGATCATAATTACCGTCATTAAAATGAACAGTGACAGAATCACACATCGGGTGTGATTGTTCGGCCAAATCACAGGCAATATTTTGCTCCGTCATCCAGTTAATTGAATCTGAAATATATTGCTGAGCAAATGGTTTAACAGGGTGCATACTGGCATGACTTGATGCTACATATAAAGCACTCAATAAAAAAACAGCTTTTGTGGAGTTACCCATTACAAAGTCCTTCTTTTAAATCTCTTGATTTTTGATGATGTAAGTTAAAACACTATTTTTATGACTGCTTTTTAAATAACTTCTGTACTATTAATATTGTTTCATCTACGCTTTTCTTACGATTGATAATTGCACCAAATTGATTGGCATAAATCTTCCTGATGTCAGTATGAAAGTCGTCATAATATCCGAGTTCCATCATTACAGTCTCTGGAGAGTCAATCACTTGTTTATCTCCATAGGTAGCAATGGAAGCATAAACCAAATCTTCAAGATCTAGGTCTCTGCGCTTTTCAATCGTCTCACCGTTTACCAATTTCGCATTTAATGCGTGTGCAACTTGGCCAGTAGCCTCATACAAAGGCCCCGGCTCTCCCGCTTTGGCAAGTTCGTCTAACAAACGAATTGAAAACACTCTAACCAGCGCTTGTTGTTCCCCAAATGTTTTTTCAGCGTGCTCATAATCCACAAGGCTTTGTTTTGCAATTTCAATCATCTTGGCGTCATGCAATAAGTCTTGCATCTCTTCGCTAATAAAAGAGGCAGAATTAAACTTACCCACTGACAATTGCATTCTCTCAAAAGCCGTTAATAATCGAACCTCAGGGGTGGCAAGTTTAGGATCGGCTTTAGGTAACTTAGTATTGATTTCATTGATAAGCTTTTTATCTAACTCATCGAGTTTACTTAATTCCACTTCCTCACTTTTAGTGAGCGCTGTTGTTGAATTATTTCCTACCTCATTTCCCGCCCCAACTTCTGCAACAGAAAACAAGTTAAACTTAAAAGCTGCCAGTGCTATCACAGCGACCACAACTGTGATCAAAATACTTTTTTTCATAAAAATAAAACCTAAAAATTAAACCGATAGATAATTTGAAGATAAAAACCTGCTCGTGTTCGAACTGGAAAATAGTGCCAACTTCATTATAAAAAATAGTTACAGCAGCTTTTCAAAAGCCTATGCAGTATCAGGGCTGCGCTACTCATAATGGCAACTTTACTCATTGCTACCCCAGCGCTTCAAGCATCCTATAAACACCACCGATATTTGCAGCGTTTGCGACTGAACGACTCAACTGATTAAAATACAATCACGAGTAAAGACTGCTGTCTCAAATAACAACCCAACTTCAAATCAAACAGATAGAAAAAGGGAAGGAATAACCTTCCCGATTGAAGAATTATTTACTGGCGTACTACAACTTGGCCTAATTCAGCTTGTAGCTGATTCTGCCAAGTCAAATCACCAACTAAAATGTCGTTTGCAATAATGATGTGATTTACTACTTCCGCACCATTGGTTTCAAAGTTGTATACATCCAGCTCGGTAGCCTCACGAGTGATTGAAGCAACTGAAAGCTCAACGCCATCTGCACGCAACATCGTTTGGCCTAACTCAACATCTTTAGCAGCAACCATCGCGCCATTGCCTAAAAGCATACCGTGGTGCTGAGTCACTTTAAGTTCAGAGCCATCTTCTAAAGTAAACACGTAAAGATCTGATTCTTCAGCACCTTTAGTACGCGCTCTCATTTCAAACGTGTTTGTCGATAGCAAGCTCAAAGAAGCATCCTTTGCCAGGCCAACCAAACCATAGCTATCATCTATATGTTTTGCTGCTACATCGACAATATCACCACCTTTGGTGACACGGATTAATGTATTGGCTTCAAAACAACCACACTTACATACTGCACCAACCGTTCTGTCATAAAAGTCAACAACTGGATAGAAACCATTTGCTTTACCCCACTCACCAGCTCTAGCAGTGATATAGCCTTCACGAACAGCCCAATCTATACGTTTAACACACTCAGTCGCTGAAATAGCCTTTTTCGCACAGCGTCCATGAGCGGCATTATCGGTAGTCGCTTGACTTTGGTAAGCAGCAATATCCATTGTTGCTTCTGATTTGAATGCGACAAGTGCAAACAACGTAGTGAATAAAATCATCAAAGATCTCATAGAAAAATTTCCTTGTAATTAATGTAAATTGAAGTTTATTTCACAGCTTCAGCTTTAAGGGTGACATTATTAAAAGCGCTATACCCATAGGCTGATAGGTACCAAGTGCCATTTGCAGGGTTAGTGATGACACATGATTCGTTTGAAGTATCTGGATTTTCTGAAGCGCAGTCGTTATCGATAGGATAAGGTTCTTGACCATGCTTGATATAAAGATCAGCATCACCCGTTCCACCGGATAAACTAACTACCAATTTGGTCGTACCTGAAGCAACATTGAAAGGGAATACTTTAGATTGGCCTTTGTTACCACTGACTATTTCAACTAAGCCATCCCCTGGTTGGTCTTCAAATTTGGCATAGACCAATTTGTTTGGCGAACCAACGACATCCGAAATTTTGTTTTTTGAGGCGTTATTACTCATTGCCGTAGTCACCTGAGCTGGATTTAGGTTTGGTGATTTAGACAAATGTAGCGCAGCTACACCAGCAACGTGAGGCGATGCCATTGATGTACCGCTAATCGTTTTCGTTGCACTATTAGAACCAATCCATGCAGACGTTATTGAAGATCCAGGTGCGAATACGTCGACACACTTCCCGTAGTTAGAAAAACCCGATCTTGCGTCATTAATATCCGAAGAGGCAACTGTGATTGCAGAAGGCTCGCTTGCTGGTGATTTAGAACAAGCATCACCACGGTCATTGCCCGCAGCCACAACAAAAGTAATGCCACGATTTACCGCATTTGCTACTGCGTTATTAACAGCTTGAGATTTACCGCCTCCCAAACTCATATTTGCAACAGATGGTCCAGAAGCATTACCTGCTACCCAGTCGATCCCTGCGATTACGCCAGCATACGATCCCGAACCACTACAGTTAAGAACTCGCACACCAACTAAATCTACGGCTTTGGCAACCCCATATTGCGAACCACCGATCGTACCTGCAACGTGTGTACCGTGACCATTACAATCCTGAGAAACAGCGTCGTTATCAACGAAATCATATCCATTTCTTGCACGGCCACCGAAATCATTATGGCTGTTTAACACCCCAGTATCGATTATGTAAGCAGTTACACCTTGACCGTTGTTCGCACCTACATATTTCTTATCTAATGGACGATCTCTTTGATCGATGCGATCCAAACCCCATGTAGGGTTATTTTGTAACGCGTGGAAATCAGAGAACTGTGGATCAATGCTAAAAGTCGCATTTTGCTCAATGAACTTAATATCTGGATGAGAGAGCAGCTTCAATAATTGCTCGGAGCTTGCTTTAACAGCAACACCGGCTAAGTTATCATATTGATACTCAACATCTAAGCCAAACTCAGCGCTTAACTTCGTCGTTAACGATTCCGTAAATGCCGCTTTGGTGGTGATATCCGCATTAATTAGAGCAGCCGGTGTGTTGTACACAATAATATAGCTGTCTTTAATCGCCTGTGATCCCGACGAGTTACTGTAAAACTCAGCTGCTTGAACTGTAGACCCAAGCATAAGGCTCAATAACAAGGGAGTTATTTTCCTTTTTTTCATGATTTTTCCTTTTTTATTTTAAAAATCAAAGTAAATTCTGATTTATACCGACTAAAAAAGTAATGCAAACTACAACTTAAACTACAGATATACATATAAACACATTTTAGACACAGCAAATTTACACATAAAAAACAAAAAAACAACAAAGCAAAAATCAGATGAAAAATTCAAGAAAACGAAACAAAAAAATACAAATTAGCAATATTTTCATTAAGTTAAAAAAACCTCTCCCAAAACCATCGGAAAACAAAACAAAATAAAAAACACAACAAGCAGCTTTTTTAAATATTAAAAAAATAAAAATAAACTAAAAACCACCATAAAAATGATAAACAAGCGTTTAAAACCCTTAAATAAATAACTATAAAATAAGATTACAATTGTAATAAAGTGGGGTATTTTGAAAAAATCAATAGAACTAAAAGTAATACAAGGCGAGTTTTAGGAGAAAATAAATCTAATAAGAATAGAGGCGGGAAACCCGCCAACACTATTTAGTTAACAGCCAACCAAGGACTGGAGCCATCGGCAGTAGGTATATTACCTTTGGTCCACCATTTTGCTTCGTAGATCACGCCGTTATAACTCGCTCTATCACCCTTTAGGTAAACCTTGTCCGCATCCCAAGCAGGCACTCCATCCACTGGCGGTTCAGTAGGGTTGGTTGGTAAGTCATCAACGACTCGAACTTCGGGCCAACTTGCGTGTGATTGATAAAAGTTTGTCACGCATTTCTCGTAATCTCCCGGAACCAGCGCTGAATAAGCTGTTTGATACCCCACGAGTTTACACTCAAATGAATACCCTCCGGGACGATCTGCATAATAAGCCCAATCCCCTTCCCAGTTGGTGTAAAGGACGTCAGTCGCCCCATCGAGGTTTAAGCTACCGTATGGTGTTTGCTGCCAACAGGTATTTTCTTCATCAGCTTCAATGGTGATGTTGTAATAATGCGAGAGCCCTTCCCAATAACGAATGCGGTTAACGGGCTGACCTTTGTCTTTATTTTGCGCGCCACACTCAATCCCACCGTTAATAATATTAATGGTGGTACCAAAGCCATAACCAATCCCTGCCTCACTCTCACGTTGTGACGGCGTCCAAGTCCTATCAATAACGTGTAACATTGCAGGTTTTGGCGCTTGCGGAGTTAAGAAAAACCAAATTGCAGACGCTAAATTTAGCCAAGAGTCTGCCACTAAACCAGGGTTATTTAATAGCACCGTTGCATCACCATTAAACATGACTTCACTAAATGCGCCATAGTTGAAGTGATATGAGAGCTGCTTAGCGCCTCGGCCAAAATATCCTTGTCCAGTTCCACATGGCCAACGGCGATTCTGCCAGTCATTTTGTCCACACCCCGTGGTATAGCCAACTTGCCCTTCTGACCAATCCATTTCGCGCACATGAACCAAGGCTTGTTGCCATTCTTCTAACCCGAGAGGGTTATCAGAAGTATTGTCTTTGGCAATATGCCCCCCGTTTCTTGAGCAAAATGCGCAAATGCAGTCACGATTGAGCGTTTACAGATTGCGTCGGCGTCTCTGCCATCAGTATAGTCGCCACAAAATGCGGGAAACTTGCCAATAGCACGCAAAAAGCGCGTATAGGTGTATTCAGGTGCCGCCATTTGCGTCAGAAATTGCCACTGGGTTTGACCAAATACCCGTTCAGCTCTTTTTACATTATCAGGATTACTGGCAAGGCCCGGCGCAATTGCTTCTACAACTGTATTGTCTCTTGTTTCGAGTGCTTTAGACCAAATAGCATACATCGGGTTGTTGGTTTTCGCGCTTTCGGCATTATTCAATTCTATTCGAGAAACAATATAACCATTGGGGTTTTGTGGATCGGGTTGCGGACTCATGGCCATCACCTGACTTGCAGTTATGGCAAGCGAAACTGCGGTCGCTAATTTTAGACTGTTCATACTTTTCCTTTACATGTTGTTGTTAATAGTAAAACCCATCAATTCAACAATTATTAACAAAATGACATCGCTGTCAAATTTTGTTCACTTTTTATTCTTACAACATATGTAGTAACGTCCTCCAAAATCGATGAGTCTTAGCGTTTTTAGTACATGATCCAACGTGGTATGCTAGTCAAAATGCCTCACAGTAAATAACAACAACAGAGAGCCTATGAAAATTATTCCTTTACAACCAGAACATTTCGAACGTGTTATCGCACTTGGCAATCTCGTTCATGGTGATAATTATCTTGATTACGCAGGCATTGAACAAATGCGCCAAAAAGGCTGTAAAGATGGTATAAATGCTTCCTTTGTTGCCTTAAGCGATGACGATGAGTTACTCGGTTTTAGAACATCATATAGTGCCGGACAATGGGCTATAGATAAGTGGAGTTCACCGTCTTTGTGGCCTGTCGATCAAAATGACATGGCCTATTTTAAATGTATCGCGGTGTCACCGAACGCACAGGGCCAAGGTATTGGGCCCCAATTACTAAAACACGCAATAACAGCACTAAAACAACAAGGCGCAAGAGCTGGCGTTGCTCATCTTTGGAAACAAAGCCCAGGTAACGGTGCCGTTAAATACTTCACCAAAGCCGGTGGCAAACTGATCAAAGTCCATGATGATAAGTGGCTAGATGACTGTATCTATCACGGCTATGTTTGTACTATTTGTGGGTCTGAATGCCACTGCCAAGCAGCAGAAATGGTATTGGAGTTTTAAGATGTCAGGGTTTGATCCACTCACTCAGCCACATTGCCAAGGCCAAGCTTTTGCCAACAGCTACTGGGCTGCAACCTGCCCTTTAGGTCCCCTAACCCTTCTCTAGATAAACCATTACAGGTAGATATCGCAGTGATCGGTGGTGGCTTTACGGGCTTACTTACCGCCTACCATTTGGCAGCCACTCATCATCAAAGCGTTGCCCTATTTGAAGCAAATCAAGTTGGCTTTGGCGCGAGCGCGAGAAATGCGGGTTTTGTGCTACCAAGTACGGGCCGGCTTGGTTATGCGCAACTGGCTAAAAAGTATGGTTTGGATGTCAGTAAAGCCATATATCAAGAGTACAATAACGCCGTTGCTTTAGTACGAGAACATATTGACGCTAATTACATTGACTGCAACGTGCAGGGATCCGGGTATTTAAAAGTTGCACACAATCAGCAAGCATTTTCGCAACTAAAGGCACAGTCAGAATTTCTCACTGCAACCATGGGTAGCAAGAGCCATCAGTTACTATCTCAGCAACAACTAACCGAAACCTATATGCACAATCAGCAAGGGTTTGGCGCATTGCGATTTGACAACGCGTTTGGTGTTCACCCTTTGAAGCTGTTGCTAGGTTACAAGGCATTAGCTCAGCAAGCTGGCGTACAAATTTATGAAAACAGTTTGGTCACCCACCACCAGAATCAAAATGGCAACCACCAGCTAGAAGTGAATGGCCACAAAGTCTCGGCGAACAAAGTCGTGATCGCAGCAAATGCCTACAGCCAACGACAATTTTCTCCGTTAACTCAAGGGCGTTATCTACCGATTTTAAGTAGTATCATCGTAACTGAGCCACTCAGCGATGAACAACTTGCTGTCAGTGGCTTAATGACGGAGCAAGTCGTCATGGATACTAGGCGGCTTAAGTATTACTATCGTCGTCTTCCCGATAATCGCATTCTGTTTGGTGGGCGAGGCGCAGTGTTTGGATACGATCAAGACAATCCAAAATATCAACAAAACCTACGCTCAGCGCTTAACGATTGCTTTTTTAACCTCGATGTTAAAGTTGATTACTTTTGGAGTGGCTATATTGCTGCCGCGCTTGATGACCTTCCCCATATCTACAGTGAAAACAACATCGGATATGTGCTTGGATATTGTGGCTCGGGAGTGGCGTTTAGTGCACAGGCAAGTATCCGACTTGCTGAAAAATTAATGGGCTTTAAAGTGCCTGATTTACCCATCTATACCAAGCCACTGCCCAAATTTCCAATGCCACAATTAAGAAGAATGGGGCAACTAGCTTATTACCAATATGCGCAGTTGATGGATAAATACGCTTAGCAAACAAACTAAGCATCTGAGAATTAACGCCTTTCTATCAGAAAGGTTAGCTCTTACCCTTGGGTAAATAAAAAGGTGCGCCCATCAAGCACCTTTTTTCAACGACTAATAGCTATAGCGCAGATTAAAACCAACGTTGTTGTACACATCAGCATTTCTATAATTTAGATTTGCCGAAATATGATCAGTAAAATGATAGCCAATCTCAGCCAGGTACACAAAACTACTTTCTCCTTCCTCACCATTGATGCGTTCAAAACCTATACCCGCCCTCGCATCAAATGAGTCTACCGAGAATGCATAAGCCAATTCGAGATGATAAAGATCGGCATCATTATTAGCTGAGACGTCAACTTCATTTCTATAACGATATTTGCCATTGATAATATATTCCACTTCCGCAATTGCATCCATTTGCAACTTGAGTCGAGAGTAACCACCATATAGATCTAGCCATGATTGCTCTGATAGTTGAAATTCGTGACCCACTAGCACAGTAAATTGTTTCCAGTCCGTATCAACTTTCGTTTCAATGATTCGGGCGCCAACGCCACTAGCGATATCATTTTGCTGACTGTTTTTATCACTCGATATTATATAGGTACCTTGCAGGTAAAATTGCTCGAAGGATTTTTTTGCGCTCAGCGCCACCCCAGTTGGTTTTATTTCGCTCAGCTCTTTGATTGAGATTTTCCCATAACCTATCTCAACATAGTCTTTTGATTGTGCGCAGCAACTTGAGCTTACCAAAGCTACTGAAAGGCAAGCAGCTAACTTAACTGTAGAATCCATGATCATCTCCTTATCCATCTACATATTGAAGGTGAAAGCATAACAAGGTTTTGTTACACGTTTAAGTGTTTCTAGAATAAAAACACTTTTAATATCAGTTTGTTTAATTAACAATTAAATTTCGGATGCGATACAGAAAACTCAATTTGGCAGGAAAGTTCAAAGAGGTGAACACGAATGCCAGAAGAACTGTTACTTGAGTATGTAGAGCAAAGTTTAGTTTAAAAATCAGGTAGGTATACATTCCGTTGTAGATACGATTTCTATTTTAAGAAATCGTATCTTGCCTAGGGCCTGCCGACCTTAGCAACTGTGATATCAGAAGCTATACCTCAAATTCAGACTGAGGGTATTGTAGACCTCAGCATTTCTATAGCTCACATTTGCGGAAATATTATTGGTAAAACGATATCCAACCTCAGCCAGATACACTAAATTATTCTCACTTTCATCATCCTGGATCCGCTCAAAGCCAACACCTACCCTAAAATTAAGGTCTACATGTGTATAGTCATAAGCAGCTTCTAAATGATAATGATCACTTGACTCATTTTCCCCTTGGTCAAGAAATAATATAAGCTCTTTATTGGTGTAACCATCATAGTACGTCGTATTGACTAAGCCTGAATAAGCTACCTCCAATCTATGCCTAGAATAACCGCCATAAATATCAATAAGGCTATTATCATTCAAATCAAACTGCTTACCGGCCAATAGGGTATAAGCTCTAGAGTCAACATCGAAATCTAATGTAGTTAATACGTCTTCTTCTGCACCATAAACTACTCCGGTAACCGCGACGTCATCAGCCATCAGAGCAGAAGAACCTTCTAGGTAAAGCCCACCGAACTCTATATTTGCTGTAATGACAAAGCCTTTAGGCTCAATTTCACTAACTCTATCGAACGCTAACCGACCAAATCCAAGCTCCATAAAATTTGTTGAGCTGGCGATGCTAGGTAGTGACGCTAACATGGCGGTAAGACTTATTGCCATAGTTGAAACTGAATTCACAATCGTATCCTTGTTGATAGTTCCATGGTTAGAACCCAATATAGATACAAATTATTCGTATAGCAAATGCTTTACAATATGAGAACTTAAAAATGCCTTACTACTCCCTCTCTCTACGCTCACAAGCATTAATCTTCAATTAGCCAGCGAAGATCAACTCCCTCAGTCATACTGCGCTTTAATCTTTAGGATTTCTGGTAGGTTTTCATCGAGTAATTCAACTAATTTTGGGTCAAAGTGCTTACCACTTTCAGAATGAATGAAGGCTAATGCCTTTTCAATAGGCCAAGCCTCTTTGTATGGGCGCTTTGAAGTAAGTGCATCAAACACGTCCGCAAGCGCACAGATCCTCCCTTCAAGTGAGATTTCTTCCCCCTTTAATCCTTTTGGATAACCGCTTCCATCAAATTTTTCGTGGTGCTCCATGGCCATTAAATATGCAAGCTTGACGAGTTTTGAATCAGAGTCCGCGAGTATATTTGCACCCAGCTCAGCGTGTTGTTTCATCACCTCATACTCTTCGGCATCTAAACGGCCGGGTTTCAGCAAAATGCTGTCGGCAATACCAACCTTACCAATATCATGCATCGGGCGGCGAGCATCAAATCTTCCGCATACGCTTCCGGTAAACTACAAGCTTTAGCAAGCACAAAGCAGTAGCGGCTCATTCTTGCAATATGTTGGCCTGTTTCATTGTCTTTGTATTCCGCTGCCTGACCGAGCCGCTGCATCAATTCAACGTATGCACTTTTAAGCTCAGTAGCACTAACTAAAGACAAGTGCGTCTTCACTCGGGCTCTAGTTATCGCAGGGCTGATAGGCTTTGTGATGTAATCAACACCACCTAACTCAAAGCCTCGAGCTTCGTCAAACTCTTCACTCAAGGCGGTCACAAAAATCACCGGGATCCTCGCCGTGGTAGGGTCTTCTTTTAATTTGGAGCAGACTTCAAAACCTGTCATTTCTGGCATCATAACATCGAGTAAAATTAAGTTAGGTAGTTCTTTATCTACTAGCTCCAGCGCCAACTTTCCTGACTTTGCAAACTTCATACGATATTGATTGCCCAGCGTTTGCTTTAGAATTTGCAAATTTGTCGCTTCATCGTCAACAGCTAGGATCAGAGGCTTGTGGTCATTTATCATTACACATCAGTACTCATTAATTGTGCGAGAATTTCCTCCGCACGTTCAAATTCAAAATCATCCAATGCATGTTTCAACGCCTCTACCTGGCTTCGGTAAGTAAGGGGCGCACTCTCTAACAATGCGTCAAGCACATCATCCTCGACTTGCGCCTCATCTATCATTTCTTTTACTTGTGGCAAGTTTTGCTTAAACAAAAAAACGTCGCCCTCACTCAACGCGTTGGTCACGACTTCTTCATCACTCAGTCCAACCACGTCGTCTAGTTTTTCAATAATGAGCGCCATTTTGGCTCTCAGCCGCTCGTCAACTTCCTTTTTACGCTCTATTTGCTCTAGCAGAGCAAATAGCGTCTCTAACGCCAAGTTTCCGGCAACGCCTTTGATAGTATGAATACTCTGTAGCACATCATTCGTAAACTGACCTTCGTGAGCAAAGAGCGCTACCACTTCCTCTCTTTTACCATCCCAAAAACGCGCCAACTCTTTTAAAAACCGAGCCTCACTGCCCCACAGGTTGATTGCTCTAGCTCTATTTATAAGCTGTTTGTTGCTGGTTTGCCTTACTTCAATCGCCGTATGAGTAATATTGATATTGAGTGTTTCAGCAATAGTGCGGGTTAAGTCTTCTATCACCACCGGTTTTGAGGCAAATGCAGCCATTCCAGCTGCTTTTGCAGCCGCTCTATCCTCGCCTAACACACTCGCGGTGAGTGCTATTACCGGTGTCTCTTGTTGCCTATTTTCTCGTTCATATGCTTTGATAGCGCGCGTCGCCTCAAGTCCATCACAACCCGGCATATGAATATCCATTAGAATAAGATCGTATTGTTGCGCTTTTGCTTTTTCGATGGCCTCAAGCCCATCTCCCGCGACCTCTATACTATGACCTTGCTTTTCAAGTAATAAGCTCAACAATTCGGTATTTTGTTGAATATCATCAGCAACCAAGATATTTAACGGGGGAAGCTCGACATGAACATCTTGCGCTATTGTGAATGCCGCTATTTTCTTAAGTGGCACAGTAAAGTAGAAAGTAGACCCTTTTCCAAGCTCACTGTGAGCCCATATTTTTCCACCCATTAACTCGACTAACTGGCGACTAATGGTCGTCCCAAGGCCTGTGCCACCAAAGCGGCGACTCATACTCTCATCGGCCTGCTCAAAGGGGTTGAAAATAGAGTCTAGTCTATCGTTGGCAATCCCTATCCCTGTGTCCGCAATTTTAAACAGTACATAATCGTCTTGATATGACTCAACGCTAAGCTCCACACCGCCCTGCGCCGTAAACTTAATGGCATTACCCAATAAATTAACTAATACCTGCCGTAACCGATCAGAAGCACCATGATAAGTTTGATGCAAACTGTGGCTCATCGTGAGCTCAAGTTTTAAGCCCTTTTTCTTTGCTTGATACCAAAACGTCGATACCACATTGTCGAGTAACTCAGAAATACAGAAATCATTTTCAATTAGGTCGAGCTTGCCTTGGTCTAGCTTAGCCGAGTCTAAAATATCGTTAAGTAAGTGCAGCAGCGCCTTTGCACTGGTAAGTATAGTATTTACATGCTTACTTTGATCTTGCTTCAGCTCAGACTCTCTAAGTACTTCACTAAATCCTAAAATGGCATTCATCGGGGTACGAATTTCATGACTCATGTTCGCCAAAAACGCCTGCTTGGAAGCCGCCGCACTCTCAGCAACGCTTTTCGCGGTACGTAGTTCGTCTTCCATGTTCTTGCGTTCGCTAATATCGAGTAATACGCCTGCAATGCCCTCAACTTTACCCGCTTGATCGTATTCAAATGAGCCTTTATCGAGTACCCACTTGGTATGCCCAGATTTGTGTAATATTCGATATTCCTGTGAATAACTCGCTTTGCCGCATTGCAGTGCTTGTTCAACCACATCGTGCGTTAAGCTTTTGTCATCTTCAATAATCAAGCTGGCAAAATGAACTTGCCCAGACATAAATTCTTCTGCTCGATAGCCAGTAAGCTGCTCGACAATGGGGCTTACGAACGACATTGTCCATTCGCTATCAATCCGGCAACGAAACGCCACGCCAGGCATGTTATTTAATAGTGTCCGATAACGCGTTTCCTGCTCAATCAGCGCTTTTTCCATTTGCTTTTGGGCAGTTAAATCAGTAATAAAACCCACATAAAACCCACTTTGATCTTTTAACTCAACCTCTCCTATTCCCAACCGGATAGGCACCAAGTGCCCTTGCTTGTGTAGCGCCTTGATTTCACGGCCAACCCCTTTAAATTGTTCAAGGTAAGCGCTGTCGAATGATACTTTCGTTTGCGTTTCTTTAGGTAAAAACACAGCTACATTGCGACCAAGTGTCTCTCGCTCAGGCCATCCTAAAATTCGTTCAACTAACGGGTTACAGCTCTTGATAATACCGTCACCATTGATAGTGATGATCCCATCAACGGCTGTTTCTAGAATTGCCGCCAGCCTAGATTCATTCGCGGCTTTATCTGCTGCTACCGAACGGTACTTGCTCGCGGTATGAATAAGCGCAGATAAAGCGCTAATGATCATACTGACAGCAGCAATAAACAATGCGAGTGACTGTGTGTGCTGATCTTGCATTTCTTGGCTGATAACGGGTGAGTCAGATACAAATTTTGCTGCCTGCATGCCCGTGTAATGCATTCCCGACACTGATGCCCCGAGCGCCAAAGCACCTAGCCACCTAACGACACTGATATTGTTGTCGCTGACATAATCGCGTAGTTTACTTCTCGTTTGAATTGCAATGAAGGCGAGTGACACTGCAACAACAATTGATAAACCAAAAAGTGCAGGGTCATAACCCAGCATAGGGCCAAGCTGCATGGCTTCCATACCGCTATAGTGCATGGTGCCAATGCCCGCACCCAAAATGACGGCAGCGAGTCCCTTGACTGCGAGTGTGGCATTTGCTCGAGTTATCAAATCAAATGCAGCCCAACAGCCTAAGAAAGCGGGGAAGATGGACGCCGCAGTAAGCCAAGGATCGTAATCCACCTCTACACAGAGTGAGAACGCCAGCATGCCAATAAAGTGCATACTCCAAATACCACCAGCCATGGCCACAGCACCGCCAAATTTTGCGAGTCGATTTATACGGCTATTTTGATTTTGCTCAGCAAAGTCGATCTGGATAAGCGTAAAAAATGAGGCAATAACAGCCACAAGCACAGATAACGCCACAAGCGTAGCATCATAAGTTCCGTTGAGTAGTAACTCTGGTGCGGGATCGGTTACAAAAAACGTATTTAACATAGCAACACAGATAGTAAGATATTCTTAGAGTCTAGCTTTCTAGGACTGAGTTTGACAGAAAAAAGCGCTGTCAAAACAAGATTTCAGGATAAATTCATGTTTATTGTGGGCTAGTACTATCTCACTAGGAAGTTTAAAGACAATATAGGTACAAGTTAATCGGTATAGCCAATGCGGGCTATTCATATCCGACTAGCTCAGCGTACCCTTCACCGGTATAGCCGCCGGACACTTTTACTCTTCCTTCCCAATACGGGAGCATCAGCTGATTTCTCGCATCACGATTGATACTTTCTATCAGAATAACAGGATTGTGCTTTAGTCGTAGTTGCCATTTAAATGGATAGCTTACTCCGTCTAACGAAACCTGCTCCAAAACACTTAATTGAATATCTTTATGCGCTATTTCTGTCGCTCTACCCTCAGCTGTAATCTCAGTGCCTCGGCAATCTTTGTAGACTTGTTGGCTATCACGAATGCAAAATACCATTAGTGCACCATTCGACCTGTCTTGACCCCGAATGCTAAACCAGTCCCAGCCGCGTTGTGATTTACTGATAAACGACGAAGACCATTCTCTATCGAGCCACGCGTCACCGCTGACTTGATGTGTTGCACCTTGAAAAGTAAGCTCACCCGAGACGCTTAAAAAAGGATAGCTGTAGTACATGGAGGCATGGCCGTCGGACGTTTTTTCACTGTAGCCATTCTTCCCATGTAGCACCATTGGGCTTGTGTTAAATGCTAAACTAACACGGCTGTTTTCTTCCTCAGCATGAAGCGTTAACGGAAAAAATGTTTCCGTCTCACTGCGCAAATACCAATTATCTAATTGCGTGACAAATGGGTCAGCTTGAATTTTTACTTGCCCTGCTCTGCCATAACGTTCGAAGGCTTGGTGCCTTGTATTATCTTGAATTGCAAAATGCGCAAAGTATAACTCACCATCCCACCATGGACTGGCATATTGACCGCTGACAACTGAGGTTCTAAATAACGTCCATTGAACACCAAACTCTTGTCCCGAATCACTTTTTAAGTTTGCAGTAACATACCACCATTCAATACCTTGGTCCGGATGACTGCCGTGATCAAGTGGAAAACTTAACTGATATGAGGGAGAGACCGGATCGCCCAACTGAAGGTTGAAAAAATCATTTTTTGAATTAGGGACTTCTGATAGCTCCGGTGTGCAGCCGACTCCCACAATTAATAGTAATAAAACGATAAAATAATTAGTCTTCATACAACAGATCCGCAGTATCGTAACGACTCAGTTTGAGTAGAGGAAGTACACTAACCAGCAAAGCTAAACCAAAAATTAGGGTGATAAAGACTGCGATCTCAAGATAAGGTAATAGAAAAGGGATCGTCCAACCGAAGCCAATTGGCATCACAAATTTAAGCAAGATCCACCCGAGCATTCCCCCAAGTATTGTCGCCAGCACTAAACTCACAAGCAGAATAACGGCGCTTTGCCCTAATTTAATGGCAAATGCTTGCCAAGTTGTAACGCCTAGTGTTTTTAAGATGGCCAATGGTTGAATTTGCTTAGCGCCGAGTGTCAGTAATGATACCCATAGCCCAAATAACGCGATAGCAACTATCATTAAATTTAACGCGTGTGTTGCGTAAAACGTATGTTCAAACAAACGCGTAGCGTATTGTTTAAAACGCTGATTTTGAACCACTTGAGAGTCGTTTAAATGGAATTGCTGCATGACCTTTTGCTTAAATAAAGCGGTATCAATATCTGGCTTCAAAACAATTGAAAAACCATATGCTTCATAGTTAAACCCAGCGTTTTCAATTGCGTCATTCACGGCGACGAATACCGCACGCTGCTCGCCATAATCGTAATAAAAACCCGTTATCTCACAGTTAATATGCTTTTTGCCTTGCTGCAACCGAATACGCTGACCCAACTTTACGCCATACAATAATTTGCTTGGCTCGTTTGCAAGGCACCCAATCACGTTCTTATTCACATCATAGTAAAGCACTTCATTATTAGGAGGCGATCTCGAAAGTAGCGTAAGATTGTAGTGATGTTCACCAGAGCGACCGAAGCTAATCAAACTCGCAGGTTGGGGATCTCGTTGATGTGAGCTCAGACCGTAACTTATCTCTGCACGCCAGAATACACCGACCTTGTCGATATCCTGTTGGCTTAAAAGCCATTGATATTGCACATCAGAAACTTCACTAGGCCTCACATATAGATCTGCGCTAAGGCGGCCATCTAAATGGATCTGCAAAGCTGAACTAAAACTACTCACCATAATTTGTAACCCTACGGAAGTACCAACCGCAAGCAATACGGCATAAACACTGATTGCAAGTACTCTGATCTGCTCGCCACTATCTGCTTTCATCCATTTAACTAATGGATGCTGAGTTGGAATACCTTTAAACGCGGCTCGTAGTACCACTGGTGTTATCATAAAAAAGAGCAACAGTAAGCAAACGCACAACCCAAGCGCATGAAATGGCGCTTCGCTACCAAGATAAAAATACCCAGCGGCCACAGCCAGTAGACTTCCACTCACTATTTTACTCTGCCAAGATTTATAAAAAGTAAGAGGCTTTACTTGGCAATAGGCCACACTGGCAAGTACCAAAAGGTTTAACACAAATGCTTGCAGCACGACCAACCAACTGAAATGAACCGGTAAACGCCTATCTAACGCGAACAAGCTCTCTAACGCCATAGAGATCTCGCTCACCAATAAGTTCGCCCCCAAGAAAGCCACACCTGCGCCCACCAGTGCAGCAATCAAGCTTAAGACGAGCACCTCAATAATTACCGCTGCGATCACATTTGCTTGAATACATCCAAGTAGTGTAAGTTGCTGATGTAGTTTTGTTCTCGCATGCAGACAAAGCTTTATGGCATTAAAACTTAAAAAAGCGCCAACCACGTAGCCTAGAAATGCGAGTGCTTGCAGGTTGAAGAAAAACGCTTTCGACAACGAGTCGAATGACTGCGCTTGTGCACTTTGCAACTGTCCGTTGTCACCAATAATCTGCCTAACTTTTGCCTCGTCTAATGCTGCATTTGAGATCTCTATATAACTTATTCGACCCACTGAATTCAGTAAATGGTCAACTAATGCAATATCTGCTAATGCGGTATCACCAGTCAGTTCCGATAAAACAACGAAGTGTACATCCGTATCTAGAAGCTTGGTCACTTCATGCCTTCTGAGCGACAACTGTTGAGCCATCGTGTCTGATACGTAAATTGTGCTAAATCCAAATTGTAATGATGCAGTTTGGTTGCCTGACTTGTCACCCTGTGATTGCACTTTAGGCACAGACAGCCATTGCAAAGTATTAACCCCTTTGATGCGAAGACTATTCCCGCTCGGCAGGGTCAGCACGCCTTCCAAAACCGGCTCTGCTGATACCACTCCTGCGCTTCGAAGCGCAGTCCACACATCGGCAGTTAACATCTCGCGGCCTACGCTTGGCCGAACAAAATGACTAATTGGATTGTTAATAAGCGCGCTGGTTTGCTGATAGCGATCTGTTGCTTCTTGATTTAGTCCTCGAATTGAGCCAAGCAAAGCGCTACCCAAGGACAAGCCAAAAACGAATAGCAAAAACAACCAAAGATGCCTTTTGTAGAACTGGATAAAAACAGTAAGTATCAGCCTAATTTCTGATAACGCGCTCAGCCGTTCCATTGCTTTAGCCATAGGCACGGTTATTTTGAATGGTGATTTTTCTATCGAGGCTGTCAGCAAGGTGTTGGCTGTGCGTAACCATAAGCAAGTTAACGCCTTGCTCTTCGCACAGCTCACGCAGAAGCGATACCACTTCTTCGCTTTTCGCAGCATCTAAGTTGCCCGTCGGCTCATCGGCCAGCAATAACTTAGGCTTGTTGATCATGGCACGTGCGATACCAACTCGCTGCTGCTCACCACCTGACAATTGCTGAGGCAAGGCTGTTAATTTATGCAAAATCCCCAAGCGTTCTGCCAGCGCATTGACGTCGCTTTGCTTGGGATTCATTTGATTTAGCTGTGCTTGAAAGACAATATTGTCGTAGACAGATAGAGGTGCAAGTAATTGATAGTGCTGAAATATCATCCCCAAACCGCGACGATAGAGCGCCAGCTCGGTATCATTAAATTGCGTAATGTTTTGGCCATCAATAACAATGCTGCCGCTATCGGGCTTTAACAAACCACCAATAAGATGGATCAATGTGGTTTTACCCGATCCACTATCTCCAACAATCGCGACCTGCTCTTTAGCAGCAATACTGAGACTAAGCTTATCTAATACAGCTCGATTCACCTCACCATCACGACGCGTGAAGACCAAGTTTTGAACTTCTACCACTGTATGCACATTCCTATGTGGGCGCTACTCAATTTATCAGTTTCATTAAGTAGCCAGAGTATCTTATTTCTCGTGTCAGCGCAGATTAGCTATCTGTTTATTACCATGGAATAGCATCGCCGCTATAGTCGTAAAAGCCTCCGCTTTGTGCATCCACGAAATGAGATAACACGGAATAGATCCCACTTGCAGACTCATCTGGGGAAATTAAGGCGTTAGGGCCACCCATTTCCGTTTGAACCCAGCCAGGGTGAAGCGCAACGGTGCGGATCCCTTCACCCAGTAAATCATTTGATAGGCTTTTTACCACTGAGTTTAGCGCTGCCTTGGAGCTGCGATAGATATAACCGCCACCTTTGGTATTCATGGTGTGGCTGCCTACCTTAGAGGAAATGGCCGCAAAAATCTTTTCGTTGCCATTACAAAGGTGGGTGTAAAACAGCTCTGCGAGTCGCATGGTGGAAAATACATTAACCTCCATCACTTCTCGCCACGCTTCTATATCGGTTTCACCAAATGCATAGTCTTTCGGCCCATAAATACCCGCATTGTTGATAACAATATCGATGGCAACAGGGGCCAGCTTCTCGCTTAATTCTTCCATCTGGTCGTAATTGGTCACATCTAGGGCAAATACTTGGAGCTCAGGAAAAGTTGGCGCAAGAGAATTTAATTCTGAAGCAATAAGCGGGTCTCGACACGTTGCTAACACGTGCCAACCAGCCTGCAGATAGGTTTTAGTTAACGCAAGTCCAATACCGCGGTTTGCACCAGTGATCAGTATTTTTTTCACAGTTGGAGCTCCTAAGCCGTTATGACAAAAGCCAATGGTGTTACTTCACTATACTGATGATAGGTTGAATAATCCACTTTTTGCACACGTAGCTAGCGCTTTAAGCCATACAGCATAGGTCATGAATTTAATTCAACTTTGATCAATCTCGTTCATTAAGCCAATTCAGCGCATCTCCTTTATCATCAAAATACTTCACTTTCCCAGTAACAAACCAATTACCTATTGTTGCAGCAAGTCGATGCCAATTTTTGCCACCATATATTGCTACTTTGGCAAATTCAGTGCTATGCTCAAAGGCGAGTCGGAAGTCATCCCACATGGCCCTTGGCTCCCAGCCTTCAAAATCAGTCGCATCAAGAAATGCATAGATTTTAGGCGTTGTTACGGCTTTCAGTGCACTCTCGATTATTGGTGTAATAACAACATAATCTTCATGAGTGAGTTTACCTGTAGGCTTAAGTGTGAGATAAATATCATCTCCAAAGCGCTCAGTGCCTATTGATATACCATGGAATGAATTCGTCATGTTCTCTTCCTTTATGTTTATCTCATAGACAAAAAGCATAATTAAGTCTCAGCTTTTTTGCCAATATCCAAACTTTTTTCATTATTGTCAGCTTCCGTTCAGATTTCTAATACTACCATGCGCGCCGTTGAGTCGATGTAGCTCAATATATGGAAATTAAAGGGATGACTATGAAAAAACTACTATCTATCGCAGCTGTTTCACTACTTGTTTCAGCAGCAGCTCAGGCTAACACTGGTAACGTACAAAAAGAGTGGTTCAACACCGCTAGTTACACAGATTATGACTATGATGGCTCTGACAACCGCGCACTGATGCTTTCTTCTCGCTATTTCTTCGCACCTCAAGAATCAGTAGGCGTATGGGATGACTTTGGCTACCTTGATACGGACAGCAATGTAGGCGTAAGTTACTTTAACGATGATTATTCAAATGCTTTCTCAGCTCGTGGTGAAGGCTTTATCACTAAAGAATGGTTTGTAACTGCTAGCATCGCAGATCTTGGCGAAGCTGACGACCATTACTCTTTCGGTTTTGGTTACCTTTACAACGACAATCTAAAGCTAAGCATTCGCCAAGAAGAGTTTGAAAACGGTGATACTACTTGGTTCAAAGCTGAGTACAACCACGAACTCAATTCTACAGATTACATCGGTTTCACAGTTGAAACTGAAGACGAATTTGATTACCTAAACCTAAGTGCACGTTACTTCATGCATGTAGGTGGTGAAAGCTACTTCACAATCGATGTAGAGCACAACCGCATTGATACAGATTTTGCAGACGACTCTGTAACAAACGTGCTTGCAAATTACTATTTCACTCGCAACTTTGCGCTTGGTCTAGGTTCATATGATTCAGACTTAGCGGTAGAAGCTAAATACTTCTTCAACGACACTTACTACCTTAAAGGCAGTGTAGTTGACACAGACGGCGGTGAAACAAGCAACCTAACTTTTGTTGCTCAGTTCTAAATCAACACATGATTGAGGTACATCTGTACCTCCCCCAACTACTCAACACCTCTTCGCGACCACACTCCGCGTTGGGGTGTTTTTTCACATTTTGAAACAAGCTACTCATCTAAATTGGGTGCATTTCACTTATCAATCGTTATTATGTATCAAAATAATAACGGAAATACCTATATTATGATGAAGATAAAAACACTCGTGCTCGCCATTGCTGCGGCGGCCGCGCCTTTTGTTTCAGCGTATCAGACAGAAGATACTCGCCTACTCCGCTTTCCAGATATTCACAAAGATAAAGTCACTTTTGTGTATGCTGGCGACATTTATATTGCCAATACCAACACAGGTAAAAGTCAGCGTCTGACTGACCATATTGGTTTTGAGACCTTCCCTAAGTTCTCTCCAGATGGCAGCAAAATCGCTTTTGCCGCCGAGTATAATGGCAGCCGCCAAATCTATGTGATCAATGCTGACGGCTCGGGATTAAAGCAACTCACTTATTACAACGATGTTGGGCAAATGCCACCACGTGGTGGGTTCGACTATCGAGTGATGGACTGGACACCAGACGGTAAACATATCGTGTTTAGAGCAAATCGCACACCATGGGGTAAACGTATGGGTCGTCCATATATGGTACCGGTAGAAGGTGGACTTGAACAGCCGATGGCTATCCCTGAAACTGGCGGTGGTATGCTTTCCCCTGATGGTAGCAAGTATGTTTACACGCCAATCGACAGAGAGTTTAGAACCTGGAAGCGCTCCCGTGGTGGTCGAGCACAGGATGTTTGGATTTACGACCTTAAAAACAATACGTCCAAACAACTCACCACTGACAAAGCCACCGATCAACAACCAACTTGGGTGAATGACAGTATTTACTTTGTGTCTGACCGTGAATACACGCTCAACCTTTATAAATATCGCGATGGTAAGTCACCGATAAAAATGACTGACCACAAAGACTTTGACGTGCTTTGGCCATCAGCTGGGCCAGATGCCATTGTCTACGAAAATGGCGGTTACTTATATCGCTTTGAGGAAGCGACAAAGACCGCTAAGAAGCTACAAATCGATGTAGCAGGTGTGCGTCAATATGCCATGCCATATAGTAAAAACGTTAGCGACTTTATTGATTCTATGGATATATCACACGATGGTAAGCGTGCATTGTTTACTGCCCGTGGTGAGTTATTCTCAGTCCCAGTAAAACAGGGCCCAACTCGCAACCTTTCTTACACGCCAGAAGGCCGTGAAATTGAAGCTAGCTGGTCACCGAATGGCCGTTATATTGCCTACATGAGCGATAAAACAGGTGAATATGAGATCTATCTCAAAGATAGAGCAAATAACAACAAAACCATCCAGTTAACCGACAATGGTACCATCTGGCGCTTTACACCAATTTGGTCCGCTGATAACAGCAAACTACTCTTCGCAGATAAAAACCACACGCTATGGTGGGTTGATGCGAAATCTGGCGATATGCATAAAATTGACACCGCCAAATACGACGAAGATGGTCTAACTGAATATACTTGGTCGCCAAACAGTGAAGATATTGTTTTTGTTAAAAACAATGAAAACCGCTACGCCTCGCTTTGGCACTATAACACTGAGGATAAAAAGGTCACTCGACTGACTGACAACATGACCAGTGAGCGTAACCCGACTTTCTCTCCTGACGGTAACTACATTTATTTCACTTCTGAGCGCGACTATAACCTTACCTTTAGCAGCTATGAATTTGATTATATGTTTAATAATGCCACGCGCATTTATAGCGTTGCGGTGAATAGTCAGATCAAGCCGCTTAATGCCTTTGAAAGTGATGAGTTAAGCATTCAATCAGACGAAGAAACGAAAAAGGACAGCGACAAACAAGAAAATCACATTGAGGCCAACGGCTTTATGTCACGGGTTGTATCACTCTCAGCCCCAGCTGGTAACTACAGTTCACTCACAGGTGTTGAAGGCGGCGTACTGACCTTAACTGGCGGTGCGTTAAAGCTCCTCGGCACCGAGCCAGATAGCAAACTAGAAACCGTCGCCGAAGGCGTAAGCAGCTATAAAGTTGCCGCAGGCGGTAAACACCTGATCGCTCGCGCTGGTAACAACTTCAGTGTCATTGCACCAAAGCCAAAGCAAGATTTAAAAGCCAGTCAGCTTGATTTATCTAAGATGACACTGAAAATCGACCCGCAAGTTGAGTGGCAACAAATGTATGTAGAAGGCTGGCGTACCTTACGCGACTGGTTCTACGACGAGCATCACCACGGTCAAGATTGGGATGCTATCTTGGAGAAGTATCAACCACTTGCCAGCGCTGTCGCACACCGTAGCGACTTAGACTATGTACTTAGCGAAATTGCAGGTGAAATCAACGCAGGTCACATTTACGTACAATCTGGTGATGCCCCAACAGCCGAGCGCAAAAAGCATGGTTTACTTGGCGCAGAAATAAGCGCTCATCAGTCTGGCTACGTAAAAATTGAGCGTATCTACAAAGGTGAGAACTGGCATGAAGACTACCGTTCACCACTCGATGAAACTGGCGTGAATGCCAATGCGGGTGATTACATCATCTCGGTAAATGGCCGCTCGGTAAAAGACGTGGTTAACTTTTACGAGCTACTTGAAAACACCCTAGGCGAGCAAGTTGAGCTGGTATTGAGTAAATCACCAAGCGCTGATGATAGCTGGAAAACCACGGTAAAACCTGTCGCCAGCGAGCAAGGCTTACGTTACATGGCATGGGTTCAATCACGCGCAGACTACGTGGATAAACTATCAAACGGTAAGATTGGCTATGTTCACCTGCCAAATACTCATTATGATGGTAACCGTTCATTATTTAAGAACTTTATGCCACAAACGAGCAAAGATGCGCTGATCATCGACGACCGTTATAACGGCGGCGGCTTTATCCCTGAGCACATGATCACTTGGCTTGCTCGTAAGCCACTTAACTATTGGAAACGCCGTGGTGTTGAACCAACAAAAACACCTTCGTTTGCACACGATGGTCCAAAAGCCATGCTTATCAATGGTTATTCAAGTTCCGGTGGTGATGCTCTACCTTACTACTTCCGTCAGGCGGGTCTTGGCAAACTGATTGGTACTCGCACTTGGGGTGGTCTAATTGGTATCTCAGGTAACCCGAGTCTAGTTGACGGTGGTCAGGTGATCGCAGCGACCTTCCGAATTCTAGATAACGATGGTAATTGGATAATCGAGAACGAAGGCGTAAGCCCTGATATCGAAGTGATCGATAGACCTGAGCTTGTTCATGCAGGTAAAGATCCTTCAGTCGAGCGTGCGGTGCAAGAGCTATTGCAAGAGTTAAAAGATAGCCCGAAGAAAACACTGACTGTGCCTCCTGCACCATCTAAGTTCTGAGCGCGTAACTAGCTCCTCAAAGTGGTTTAAGGCTCTGGACTTTAAACCACTTCTTTTATCCTTTCAGCTTATTCGCTTTGTGCCCCTTAAATAGGTTATAAAAAAGTTACCAGCATGTAATATCTCGTAATCGATCTTATCTCTTTTTACGACTACTTTGTATAACGAGTGTTCATCGCTCACCTACATCAACTTGCTTAAATTTTGAGTTGCCTTGGATAAATAACCTAAATCCTAACTTATTTTTATTTAAGCCAGTGGTATTGCATAACGTTCACCGTCACAAAGGAGCAAACCATGAATGTGCAGAACAAAACAGGCCCATCGGTAGAAGTAGATAAAGAGATTGATGCCAACATCCTCTTAAGCAGTGCACAAAAACAACAAATTAAAGCGCGCAGTAGCGAGTATAAGGCTGCTGATTTATCTTGTCTGAAAGCAATTGCACAAGCTGCGATTAACGTGGAGTTATTCACAATCCCACTTTATATGACCGGCCTCTACTCAATTCAAGGCACACACCAGATTGCGGACTCTTCAAATCTCTATCCTGGCCGTTACTGGCCAGGGCTTGGTCCGACTGCGGGATACATTCCTTCAGAACGACTGTCTCCTTACGACAACGATTTAAAAGACAGGTTTATTGGTATTAGTAATTCTGAACTTAATGTCAATGAACAGGTTTTTAACGGCGTTTATAGCGTATTTATTGAAGAGATGCTGCATCTGCAACTCGCTTCAAATATGGCGAGTAAACTAGGGCTCACACCGAGCTTTACCAGTCAGGCGTTAATTGACGAAAAATTTGGTTGGAAGTGCTACAACAATCAAAGTGGTATTCCACATATTTTAGACTTTGCAGACTGTACTACAGACTTATCTAAGCTAAGCCCAGAAGTTCAAGCTTATTTCGAACAAATTTTTCCTGGTAAAACATTACAAGACCTGCGCGTTAATGCGACAGAGCTAAATAAAGAACAGACTTTACTCTTTATGCTAATAGAAGAGACTGAAGAAAACGCTAAAAAAATTATTCAGCCGCAGTTTTTAGAGCCAGACGCAAAAACAAAACAGCCAAAATATTTTGAACAAGCCCCATACGACTGGTGGAAACCGGATTACACCGAAAGTGATTTGCCACTATTTGGCTCAATTGGACATATGTACTTGAGTTATTGGGACTATATTCAAATTGAATACGATGATAACACGAGTCTACTAGACTATGCGCTCTCAAAGGCTGAAGCAAACGATGCTAGAGCGCAAAGAAACTACTTTAATGAACGTCCCGGTGATACTTCATATGATGCCCAATTTCCTAAAATAAAAGGTTCTCTTGAGAAATATAATGAACATAATTTGTTAAAAAAAGCACTCATAAATAATGTCAATGCAATCACAGATCAAGGTGAAGGTGACGGCGTTGCAAAAATGATATGTTTACGCTGGGCAGAAGAGCCTTGGGCCCAAAGTGTCTTGGGTAAATTACAAAGTGCGGCTAAGCCTGCTCACCCGAGCACTGTAGATGCACGTTTTCAACCAGATGAACCTGCCTTAGAGCATGACTATCCGAGCACAGATGACAAACCGTTATCCGGTTCAGCCTGTGCCCGAATAGCCAACAAATATAAAGACCACTTTCAAATTTTCACCGATACGATGAAGCTCATTGTTAGTTATGAAAAACCAACAACGGCTCATAAAGAACGCTACCTGACTTGGCCAACTTGGTTTGCTGAGGGTAATAGTTGGACTGAGGCATTATTGGATCCCAACGGCGGTGATGAAGCACACGGACGTCACCCACAACTTCCACCAGTGGATAGCGTAGTGCACGCACTCAATAATCTTAGGGAAACAGACAAAAAAACGCAGGAAACAAACAAGCTATTTAGTCAATCTGCAGTAGGCACAATTAAAGGTCTAACTTCAGCACTTGATCGTTACTGGTCAGGTAAAACCACTGAATTTCCGGGCCCTGCAATGGGTGGCTCTGGCGATAGGATCTCGATTTGCTGGGCAACTACGGGAATTGCGCCAGATTTAGTAACGGGTATCGCCCCACAAAATCCGAACACCCTTTATCATGCCTGCCAAGGAATGAGCTATACCAACATCGGCTCGGATGACTTACCACCTCCTGAGGTCTATCACAGCTGTAAGGGTAGTAACGACTGTAAAGCACAAGGTGGCTGTGGTTTTGTTCATAGTACAACGCCAGGTGGTAGCTGTGGTGGTAGTGTATCAACAGGGCCAAAGAGTGCCCCTGCTGATAATAAGTGTAATAACTTGGGTGGGTGTGCAGTGCCTATCTCAGCCTCTCAACTCTTCCCAAAACTTTCCGGTGAAGACAAAAAATGCTTTATGCAATTATTTAAGTTTAATCTTAAAGATAACAGCTTCTCTGCTATTGATTACACTTATCCGAAAGATCAAGAAGTTCAAACAGACGAACCTACAGATCACGTGCTCATGCCTTATGAAACAGGAGATGCCGTATACAATATTGCTTGGCAAGCATACTGCAACGCCAATGGTTTATTGAACGAAGAAGGCAAACCTAAAGAGAAGCCAAAACCTTCAGATATTCGTCTAGCTCTTCCTCCATCAACTTGATAGGAAAGATAGCATGACAAATCCAATTCGGACGCAGCAGCTTGCTGCGTCCGCTATCGAAAAACTAACCGACTTGGGGTTTGGTATTGGCCTAAGAAGCCAGCACTATCCCTTTATTATGTCCCATTTAGAGCGCGGTACATCACTTGGTGTCGACTGGTTTGAAATCATCAGTGAAAACTATATAGATAATCACGGATATGGCCGGCATATGCTCGCTCAGTTAAAGGAACAATACCCGCTAGTGATGCATGGTGTGTCAATGAATATTGGTAGCAGTGACCCACTTAACTTTGAATACTTAGGCAAGCTCAAGGAGTTAAGTGAATTCGTTAAACCACAGCTTATTTCTGATCATTTGTGTTGGACAGGCGTTGCTGGTTTGAATAGTCACGATCTCCTACCTATGCCGTTAACCGACGAAAGCCTACAGCACGTTATCAACCGTGTTGATCAAGTGCAGGATTTTTTAGAACGGCCTTTAGTGCTTGAGAATCCTTCAACTTATCTTGAGTTTCAACATTCAACTCTCACCGAAAGCGAGTTCTTTAGTGAATTAGTCACCGCAACAGGCTGCGGTATGCTGTTGGATGTAAACAATGTTTTTGTCAGTAGCTTTAACCATGGTTTTGACGCCGAGGCATTTATTCGCCAACTCCCCCATAAACACATCGTTCAAATACATCTAGCCGGTCCTAGCGACTGCGGTGATTGTTTGATAGACACCCATGACCAACCGGTGCCCGCCAAAGTTTGGCAACTTTACCAACTGGCGCAGCAGTTAACGGGTGGCGTGTCTACCCTACTTGAATGGGATGCCAATATCCCCAGTTTTCCTGAACTCGTTGATGAGTTAAGCAAAGCAAAACTGGTACTGACAGGGCATATTCCAAAGCAAGATACAGTTACTAGCACCAACGCGCTGTCAACTCCAATCGTTAAAGAGCGAGCAGAATTAACATAATGAAAACGCCAGACTTAACGCAAACTCAGCAGTGGCTTAGCACCGTTTTAATGGTACGAGGCGACCTACCACAAAAACTCAATACCGCTGCAAATCCCCATGGTTTAACGCTGCATGACTGTGTAAAAAGTAGTAAAACACTCGGAGCCATGAGAAGAGTAGACATCTATGCTGCAGGCTATGTGATGCGTTTAGTAGAATGTCTTCGGGGAGAGTTTGCATTACTTTGCCAGTTTATGGGCGACGAAGTATTCGACACCTTCGCCAAAGCCTTTATCGTCACCTTACCCTCAGAGTCTTGGACACTACATCAACTAGGCTCGCGCTTCGCTGACTTTTTAGCAAACACTAAACCTACCGGCGATTTTAATGCCCACCAGCAAACGATGTTTAGTTTGCCTTCAGAGCTCGCTAAGTTTGAAAGAGCCAAAGCGCTTGCACTGTTAAAGCCTGGGCCTGAAGCACAGCAATCAACCGCGGCAATAAACGAGATTGAGCTCCTTTGTGGTGTCGCAGAAAACTTTGTCATGTCGGTGCCAGAATCCGTACAACTGATTCAAACCGATTACCCTTTGCTGCCGCTTATAACCCAGCTTGAACAAGCAAAGCCGTACACCTTGCCAACGCCTGAGCAAACGTATATTGCAATATCGCGCCAACAATATCGCATCAAAATGAGTGTCTTAAATGACTGGCAAGCAGATTTATTGCTTCATTTGAGAGAAAAGCCGCTACGCTATCAAGAAGCAATAACCTACTGTGCTAAGCGCATGAATATGGAGACTCAAGTATTGAGATCGCAGTTAGCAGTTTGGCTGCCAAGCGCGATTAACAGGGGGCTGTTTACGTTACAGAAAGCATAAGTGTTCTTTTGGGTCGAATGTTAGATTAATTACGCGTATACACGTTAAGCAACGGAAACTTATTCTCACCGAAAGCCAATGTGAGGGAAAGCGTTTCACCGCCATCAAAACTTTCAGAAAGCTTCATCGGCGCGATCCTTTGACCGTTCGCCGTTAGTGCCAACAGATGTTTTTGTGTTAACGTACGGCGGCCACTCGATTGGTTTTTAATCGTGATCATTGCCCAGCGCTCACCGCTTTCATTACTCATCAACACCGCGTTAAGTACTTTGAAGTCACTGATATCTGGGTAAATATTGGCATCATTAGGAAAAGCCAGCTCAATACTGTTAGGCACTACACTATCAATCGTTAACGCTTCTTCAGCTGCCTGTGTATTGACAGCCAACATAAGTAACCAAAAACCACTTATTATCCTTTTAATCATTTAATTTTCCCTCTAGTTTCCTTTGACTAATTTAGTATGGCGCCAATTTTCGGGCCAAACAATACTTGCGCAGTACCAAGGCTACACTACAAAACAAAAATGCCAGACAACATACTGTGCGATCTGGCATTTTCTTAACTAACCTGAACTCGGGATAAGAAGTTAGTTAATTCACTAAAATACCTAAGTTCAAAAGCGTAATATCACTCTAGCCAGAAGTTATTTCTTAATACAAGGCAAATTTGTGCGTCAATAGCTGGCCTATTGCAAGCAAATTTAACGCAGTAGTAAGGGATAACAGCTGCTAGAGAACAAGTTGTTATCCCGAGTTCAGGTTAACTACTCATTGCTGATAGTAGTGACATCAATTATAGAGTTTCTTCTAACCACTTGAAGAATTCACGCTGCCATACTATCCCGTTTTGCGGTGTCAGTACCCAGTGGTTTTCTTCAGGGAAATAAAGGAAACGGCTCTTTAAGCCACGTAGTTTAGCAGCTTGAAAAGCTTGCATCCCTTGGCTCAGTGGTACACGGTAGTCTTTACCACCATGGATCACGAACATCGGCGCATCCCACTTATCGACATAGCTGATTGGGTTAAACTGATTGTATGCCTTGCTGATGGCCGCATTGTTTTGCTCCCAGTACGCGCCACCCAATTCGTTGTTCACAAAGAACATTTCTTCGGTTGTGCCGTACATACTACGCAAATCAAAAATGCCACAGTGCGCGATAAAAGTTTTGAAACGACCATCGTGGTTGCCAGCTAAGTAAAACGCAGAGTAACCACCAAAGCTCGCACCAACTGCTGCGATACGTTTGTTGTCAACGTATGACTCTTTCGCAACATCGTCGATTGCGTCTAGGTAATCTTGCATTACCTTACCACCCCAATCTTGGCTGATGTCTTTGTTCCATTTCACACCGTGTCCAGGCATACCACGACGATTTGGCGCAACCACAATGTACCCTTGTGAAGCCATCACTTGGAAGTTCCAGCGGAAGGAGTAAAACTGTGATAACGGCGACTGTGGGCCACCTTGAAGGTATAACAGCGTTGGGTATTGCTTACGCTTATCAAAATTAGGTGGGTAGATAACCCACGTTAGCATGTCTTCGCCGTCTTTTGTCTTCACCATTCGCTTTTCAACGTTCGGTAAATCCAAATCAGCATAAAACGCCTCGTTAACATTTGTCAGCGCAACAAGCTTTTTACTATTCAGATCAAAGCGGAAGATCTCTTTTGCTTGATTCATGCTATTACGAGTAACAACTAACTGGTCGTCTAGGGCGGCAACAATGCTATTTACATCAAACATGCCCTTAGTCAGCTGCTTAATTTTTGGATTGGCTTTGGTTTTGGTGTTCACCGCAACTTGAAATAGCTGGATTGTCCCGTCAATTGGTGCAATAAAATAAATATGCTTACCATCATAACTCCACTCAAAACTGCTTACCGTGCCGTCCCAGTGCGCAGTTAGATTGATTTCTCTGTCACCCTGCTTAACGATAATGTCATTTTTATCCGCCTCGTTACCCGCTTCATCCATACGTAAGAAAGCCAGCAGCCCTGTGGATGAGAACTCTGGGCTTTTATCATAACCCAAGTTTTGCTCGGTTAGATTGGTGGTTTTCTTGCTCGCTAAGTTATAACGATAAATATCTGTGTTGGTGCTGCTCGCATATTCTGCGCCAGTCAACTTTTTACTGACGTAGTAGATATTTTCACCTTTTGGACCCCAAACATAGTCGCTTGAACCACCAAATGGTGACGTCGGGCTATCAAAAGGCATACCTTTCATGATGTCGACTTTTTCTTCTGTGATTAGATCCTGATAGAACACATGTTTAACACTGCCGTCTTTCCAGGTATCCCAATGGCGGTAGTTTAAGTCGTCAAACACGTAAGCATCTGCTTGCGTAAGTGCTTTATGTCTATCTGTGGCCAGCACAGCTTCAACATTGACGGTGTCATGAAATAGTTTTTTGCTGCCATCAGGCGAAATATTATCGTCTGATAATATCCCTTGATACGCGCTTAAAAGTTGAGACGCCCCACCCTTTAACGGCACTTGATAAACTTTGCTATCAAAGTCATTGTTTTCAACACTAGGCGTTGTAACTCGATAAATTACATGGGTGTTGTCTTTAGATAACCCAAGCGCACTCACGCGCTTTACTTGCCAAAGCTTGTCTGGGGTCATTACCTCTTTGGCAACTAATCCAAAACTTGGTGCTAATCCTAAGCTAGCACATAAAAGAATTCGCAACATCGCGAAATGCCTCCAATAATCAAAACTAGAATAGACTACATAAACCCAGAAGAACTTAAAAGCATTCGCGATAAGATATTTGCGCCTATAGCGCGAGTCACGTGCAAGTAGCAGAAGTTGCTCAAAATGAATTTACGTTATGCTGTAGGTTGGCAATACGGTACTTTCTCGGTGTTTGGTTAAACAATTTCTTAAACGCTTGTACAAATGCAGAGTCAGAAGCGTATCCCAACTCGATAGCAATTTCCTGTATGCTCTTTTGCGACTCTAACAATTGCAAAGATAAAACTAACCTCACATTTTGTCTCCACCGTGAAAATGATTGAGAAAACTCCCTTGAGCACAATCGCGACAAAGTACGCTCAGAAGCGCCCACTTTTGTTGCCCATTCCTTTAACGTAAATGGTAAATCCGGTTGCTCTTTAAGCTGTAAGAAAATGGATAAAAGACGTTTATCGGTAGGTATGAGCAAAGGTATTTCATAACGGTTTGCGATCTCAATTTGATCTCGCAATACCGTTAGCAAATGTGTGATATTGGACTCTGCTTGAGTGAGCGTCTCGTTTTCAAATAACAGCAGTATTAACGCTTTAATAAATGGCGTTACCAGACAGGATTTTGGTTGGTCTCCATACTGAACATATTTGTCGGGATTAAGGTAAATCGCCAAAAACTGTGTGTCTGTAATCGCTATGGATTTATGCACTGTATTTGCGGGTATGAAGAGCATGCCATTGTGAGGTACGATCCCGCTTTTATCGCCGATACTCGATTGCAGCAGCCCCTGCAAAGGAAACACAATTTGATGCCACAAATGTGAGTGAAAGTCATCAACATAGCCAGAAGCCATATTCGTCGTTTTAGTTATGATTTGTTTATTAGGAGAACCTTTGATGAGGTCATTAGCTTGCATCTTGGCGACTTATCAACATTAAACGTCTGCTAGTATAAATTACGCCATCCAAATTTAATATACCATCTACAGCCTATCGTTAATTAAAAGGCACAAAGATGCATATTCACTTTATCGTTCATGAACATTTTGAAGCGCCCGGTGCCTATGAATCGTGGGCAAATAAACGCGACCATACCATTACCTACTCGCGAGTTTATCAAGGAGAACCGCTCCCAAAAAATATCGATGACTTAGATTTTTTGATTGTAATGGGAGGACCTCAAGATCCATCAACAACAATTGAGCAATGCCCGCACTTCGATGCAACAGGTGAGCAAGAAGTCATCTTGAACTCGATTACCGCCGGAAAAGTTGTGCTTGGTATATGCCTTGGGTCGCAACTAATCGGTGAAGCGTTAGGTGCAGCATTTCAACCTAGCCCTGAACGTGAAATAGGAAAATACCCGATAACCTTGACGGAAGCCGGGATGACACACCCACTATTTAGTCATTTTGGAAAAGTGTTGGATGTCGGTCATTGGCATAATGATATGCCGGGGCTCACCAATGGATCACAAGTGATTGCATATAGCGCGGGGTGCCCAAGGCAAATTGTCGCCTATCGCGATCTCGTATATGGTTTTCAGTGCCATATGGAATTTACCAAAGATATCGTCGCATTACTGATTGAAAATGACGACCTCAGTGACGCGTTACAGTATCGATTTGTAGATGAGCCAGACGTTTTACTGAGTCATAACTATGACGAAATGAACCAAAAACTGCACGACTTTTTAGATAAGTTAGAAAGCTTCTATAAATCAAAACGCTGAGTGTTAATTATACTATTTAACCTGAGGTTTGGATAAGGCATGCGCTCGAGGCTAATACAAACACCCACCATAATTCGCATCCATGTTATGGTGAGTGTCTGCCATTTGCTTACCAGCTCCGCCTTAAATGTTTTTCATTTTAAAAACAACAACTTAAACAGTATTTTGATATTTAAAAATACTTTACCCATCGCGCTGATGTTTTCCGTTTATAACCTGCAAACCATTTACATAATGGGTATAAAAGCACGCTTAAAACCATTGCGAATAGCCATATCTGCCAAACATGGTAAAAGCCAAAATATGCTGTTTTGCTGCTACCATAGTGTTGATTCGCACCAAATAGCCATTGTGCCAATATACTAAGGACAAGTAGCGCGTATAGGTGCGTAATGTAGAAAAACATCGGTGCTGACCCTAGTACTCGAACCGGCTCTAATACTCTGAGCGCATTAGTCTCTAAAAACGCTAATACGAATGCACCAACTCCCAAGGTAAGTAAAATAAAGTCGAGAGATGGTGGATATTTGGTAAAGTTAAAAAAGTCCATTGTGGTGAGAAGTATTGTTGCCTGTTGAGACCAATCAAGCGTTTCTCCGTATAGATTTAATCCTCTTAGGATCACTAAACCAATTAACAGAGCTGTGCCACTTTGCAATAAAATGGTTTTACGTGCCTGCGATGACACTGAGCCTGAAAATAAAGGCCCTACCGCATAGCCGCACAAGATAACGCCAATCCAAGGTAAAACCGGATAAGACGCTTTTACGTTAACAACAGCATCTGCGACTAAATAACCTCGGTCATGCAGAATCGTCCAAACGGTATAGCCTATTTCATTCGGTGCAAACTCGATGGGCGACAATAAATTATGACCAGCCACAATACTTACACCCAATATTGCTATCACACTACGAGGTAAAGCGACCATCAGTGCCAATACCACCATACTGACGCCAATTGCCCAAATAACTTGCAAGTACAGTGTTTGATACGCGCCAAACCAAGAAAAATTAACCAGTGTCATTTCAAGTAAAATTAAAAATAGGCCACGCTTTAAAAGAAATGACTGGGCCGATCGCTTCGCGCCATTTGCGGGGTTTTCATACAACCAAGCCGATAAACCTGTCAAAAAGACAAAAATAGGCGCACAAAAATGGGCACTTAAACGGGTAAAATACAGATCTGGACTCGTAGTATGAATGTCCATTGGATCAAGAACTGGTACATGCAAGAAAAAACGCTCTCTCACATGGTCAACCAACATAAATAACATCACGATGCCACGCAGTATATCGATAGAAGACAACCGTGTTTTACTGTTTTGCAGATTATTCATTACACTCTTTCTCGTGTTAAAAGCGAAAAAACAGTCCAAGTAAAATGACTCAGACTGTTACTCTCTCGACAAGCAGAAGACTTAAAATATGCTAAGACTTTACGCTCGTATTAGGGATCAAAACTGATACTTCACACTTGCGCTGTATGTTGTAGGTGATCCCGGCATGGTCCATAGTTTGTGATAGGAGTTTTCAAAATAAGTCTTATCAAACAGGTTGTTGATGTCCAGTTTCACACTTACCTTGTCATTTAATTCAACCGATGCCGATAAATTAACTAGCGTATAGGATGGCAAAATGAAGTTTGCGTCTGTTGTTTCGCCCAGACGATCACCCACATAATTCACGGTTGCCCCAAGATAGGATTCTTTTCCTAAAAAAGTGGTGTAATGCTTTAGTGAAACATGACCAATATGATCTGCAATATTGATCAAACGTGAGCCCTTGGGAATAGGCACGCCCCAGTCTGCATTAATCACATCATTTGCGGTTTTTGCGTCGGTATAAGTATAAGCAAGCGCGAGTACAGTCTCGTCTGTTAACTCAGTCGTTAATTGAAATTCAATACCTTGGCTTTCTACTTCGCCCAAGGTTGCCGATAAGCCGGTATCAGGTTCAGCGGTAAGCATATTGGTTTTTTGCGCATCAAAAAGTGCAATGCTACCCGAGAAACGATCCGCAACACCTTGCCATTTAGCGCCGATTTCAAAAGATTTAGTTTCCTCTGGTTCAAACGCATTACGATTAGAATCTAAACCTGGGTTTGGCCTAAACCCTTCTGCGTAACTTGTGTACAGATTAACTTTGTCATTCGCGTTATAAATAAAACCCAAGCGTGGCGTAAACTCGGTTTGCTCTTGGCTTTGCGCTTCATCACTACGAAGGTTAAGAATGTCTTGCTCAAATTTATCAACACGGACACCCACTAATACTCTCGATTTTTCGGTCAGTTCGATCAAGTTTTGAGCATAAATACCGAGACCTTTTTGGTTTTCTTCGGTCAACGTTTTTAATACAGGTTCTGGTTGTGTTTGCGTGTAGTCTGGGTTATTTGGCTTAATGCTATAGGTGGTATCACCCGCCCCCCATGCCGTACGCCATACTTTATAGTCAGTATCAATATCAAAATTATAGTGATCGATGCCCACTAGAATGTTGTGCTTTACACTGCCAAATTCAATTTCACCACTGAGTTCAATACGCGCAGAAATATCCAAAGCTTGATAGTCTCTAGCACGTCTTTGACGAGAAAGTAGGCTCGCGTCTGTGTATATCAGCTGTCGACCATCTGATAATTCGGTATCTGAAGATACACCTTCAAATGAAGAATCTCGGTAAGCAAACCCGGTGAGTATGTGCCAATCATCGCTTAACCTATGATTTAACACTAACTGATGCCCTAAGGCTTCAACTTGGTGCGCACCATCACGAATATCACCGTAAAAAGCGTCCGTGTTAACGTCATCAAAGTCATTATTTAGAATATACACACCTCTATCCAGCGGCTTTTTCTGATCGAGTACTTCCATTTCATAGCTCAGACTCGTGTCATCAGAAATATTCCATAGTATCGACGGCGATAAGTGCAAGCTTTTGATTGAAACATGATCTCTATGTGTGTCTGAATCTTCATATGCGCCATTTAGTCGATAGGCAGCTTCTTTGGTCACTGAGTTTGTGTAATCAAATTCAAACTGTTTTTTACTGTAATTACCAAACGTTGCTTGAATATAGCCTTGCTCTTCGAACTGAGGCTTTTTGGTAATGATATTGATAGTGCCACCAGGCTCCCCTTGCCCATATAACGCAGAGCCAGGGCCTTTCATGACTTCAATGCTTTCGATATTGACTGTACTTCTATTGCCGTTGTAGCCTCGAGAATTAAAGCCATTGACAAGATAACCTGATGGATTATTTTCATCACCAGAGAAACCACGGATAGCAAAGCTATCAAACATGCCTCCAGAGTTATTTTGCCTAACAACACTCGGGGTGAGTTCTAACGCTTCCATAAAGCGAGTAATACTTTCGCTTTCAAGCAGTTCTGAGCTAATGGTATCGACTGCTTGAGGCGTTTGAACTAAGGGTACATTACCACGATAGGGCTGCCGAAACTGTTTAATCTCTATACGTTCGATTTCCCCGCTTGGGCTATGATTTGAAGCTGATTCTTGCGCAGTGGTGCCATTAGCCACCAAAATAAGTGAGAGTAGTAATTTTTTGTTCACTGGCATCTCTATTTTCTGGAATTTAAATTTCGATACACTATAACATATCACCACGTATTATTGTTATTTGATAAATTGTCAATTAACGCTTTTTTTGTGTATTTGGTCGAAAAGCTTTCACTGGCTTGAGAGCGGGCAGCACTAATACTTGGTAGTATTTGCATCGTGCTATTTACGCTATTACAAGGCGGTAATATTTATGGTGACACGGTGGAATGGCGAAACTTTGACTCAACGATGCTAAAAGAAAGGTCAGTATTTAATATGACAACCCCCTCCTTTACTTCACTTTATTCTCATTATACTCGCTGCAGTGAGCTTAAGTTTGACTATGCTAGAAAAGGCACGCAATAACGTAATCCGTACACTGCGAGAATCTGGATCTGTCCCCAGAGCTCTTTTATTTTCTGCATTTGTATGCGCTACTTTTACTATACACACTAGCAAAATTATTAGTGAGCACAAATCATGGAGAATATTTAGGCGTTGACCACTTTGGTTGGGGTATTATATTGGCCTAAAAAATGATTTAGCCACTAAAAACACGCTAATCCATCGCCTTGGTTGCAGTATTTGTAAAAAGCGACTGATAACACTTATAACTAGCTGAAAATATAGTATTAGCGCCTCACTTCCATGCTAATACTATATTCCAATATTACCGCACACCTCGCTACAACAGGCCCGAAATAGAATTTACTAAACCTTGGACTAGCTTAGGTCGAGCCTCAACGAACTCCAGATTTACTTTATTCGCTGTAGAAACGATCCGTGTTTGATACTTTTTACGATCGGTCACCTCGTTTGAAGTTACTGATTTATAGCCTGAGTTACCTTGCTTTAGTTTAGCTCTATTTCCTTCTTGTACTTCGACACCCGATTTCGCGCGCTCAGAAACCTGTAAGTCAGTAACAATATTAAAATAAACATCTTCAACCATTGCATCGGCAACAAAGCCTGCAGCTGCACCAAGTAAGCCTGCAGCAGCTTGTCCTCGACCACTACCAAACTGAACACCAACAATAGCACCCGCTACTGCACCACCATAGCCTTGGGCTAAAATTCCTCGATTCTCATCAGCGGTTGTTCTGCCTGCTTTGAGAATATTCGCTTGGATCCAAAAGTGCGCTGCATCTGGGTCATTTACAACCTTGTAGCCTTTTGAAAGTAATGCAGTTTGTATCTCGTTAGCGATGACCAAATCCTGCTTATCCGATGTGTTCCTTAGTTGTAAAAACACTGTGCGCTTGTCCTGACTGACAGGGTCAAGAAATATCGAGTCACTCATTTTTGTTTCTACCCTTAAATCTCGCTTTTTCACCGCAGTGTGCATCGCATTACAACCAATTAGTTGCATCACTAGAAAAAGTGAGCATAGCGTAAAAACAAATTTCCAAGCACCGAATTTAGGTGTCGATATAAAATGTTGTGATATAGCTCCGTGTTCCATGTCCATAAACCCTTCAATTTTGTTAACACTCAACTAATTTATTCAATGAATTAATGCTGAACAAGGTGGAAATTTCGACCCTGTTTCATGCTGCTTTTTTCGCGCATTCTTATTTTTTCAATCCAACTTGCTCTCGCTCAAATACATAAGGATGGTTATGGATTTGCATAAATACATTCCTCTACGCACAACCCTAATTACGTTGTTAGCAGGCGCTTTAGCCGCATGCGGTGGGGACTCAGATAACAATATAAATAAGCCAACGAACAGCCTACCGATTGCTCAAGCAGGAGAACATCAAACGGTCGATGAAAAGGTAACCGTCACGTTACACGGTAGTGGCACGGATAACGATGGGGTGATTCAAAGCTACCAGTGGCAGCAACTTTCAGGCCCCCCTGTTTTGTTATCGGACCAAAGCAACGCAATTTCGTCATTTGTGGCGCCGGATGTCACAGAGAACGAAGAATTAAGCTTCGAATTAACAGTTATTGATGATGAAGGAGGAAGTGCTACTGATCAGGTGGTTGTCACCGTAAATAACCTGAACAACATAACGATTCAATTGCAAGTACCTCAGAGCATCGCGAAAGGATCATGGGCACAATTAAAAGCAGATATATCGAGTGCCGTTGAAATTGACAGCATCGTATGGGAAGAATCAACAGATATAGAGCTTAACATTGATAACGATAAACCTGATTTTGCTTCACTAAAAATCCCTGAAGACTACACTGGAGATAACCTTGAGTTTACGGTCACAGTCTCAGATAAATCAGGCTACTCTACCTCAGCAAGCGCCAATGTGGCAGTTGCTGAAGCAATGGATTTTATTGACTACACAGGTGACCATGACGAGCAACCGCTTGAAGATGCTGAAGTCATCGCTACATTAGACCCGAGCAGCGAATTGAAGCCAGCAACAAGAGCCGTTGACGGTTACACAACCTTCATCGTTGATGGCCAATCGGGAGTAGAAATTACCCCAGAGATGGGGAGACTCACAATCACTACAGGTGCGTTAAGCGACATACAAGTCGGTGATATTATAGTCGGTGTCACCGCTGATGGTGACACCGGGTTTATGCGTGAGGTTCTTGATATTAATGGTAATATTTTAACTACCTCGCACGCACCATTGCACAAAGCTTTTCCAGATGCTGACGTTAAACTAGACCTTGTCATAACGAACCAAGCAGCGACACTTAATCAGTCGGTTTCAACTGCTAATAATACGGTACAGTCGAGTGTAGATGTTCCTATCTTAACGTTCTCACGCACACTGCAACAAAAGCTAAGCCCTGAGGTCACGTCTGTTGTAGAACTAAAGATGAACTCAAGCGCTACAATTGGGATAGAGTTTTCAATTATTCGTGGTGAGGTAACTCACTTTTCTACAATTGCTCGAGCAGATTATCTAACCAAGACCTACCTTAATGCTGACTATGAGTATCAAGGCAGTCTGAGCAAAAGCAAAGTATTCAACCCTATAGTCAACAAGAACGTGAAGCTGTTCGTCGGACCAATACCTTTATTCTTGAACGTTAAACTACATCCGCAACTAGGCGCTTATTTGGGCGTCGCAGGTGAAGCCCATCTAAAAATGGGGATTAGTGCTTCAGGAGAGTACAAAACCGGATTCAAATATCAAAACGACAAACTGAGCCCAGTTAACAGCTTTGTGCCTGTCATCTCTCAAATTGGACCTGAATACCAACTATCAGGTGAAACATCAGCAAAAGTAGAAGCCGAACTACAGTTTATGCTTTCTGCTTATGAGTTATCTGTCGCATTACCTTTTGGAAATAAAATAGAGTTAGATGGCCCTGGAGCAGGGTTAGCAATGGGGCCATATGCCGAATATATTGCAACAGCAGAACTTAACAATACACAACAGACAGTCGAATGCAGCTTAGCTCTATCATTAGGTTTAGGTGTTGATGCAAATTTAGATTATGGCTTTGTTGGAGATATTCTTGGCTTAAGCAACGAAGAAAAAAACAAAAATATCCCTCTTTACGATTTTAATCGACCAATTTGGAGCTCTGAAGTTTGCCCATTTGAGACTCAATTCAATACGCTTACAGGTGCTATCTCCGACGTTGACGGCAATCCCATATCGGGTGCTCATGTTTCACTAACAAGCGTAAGCACTGGGCTTTCTCAACAATTATCATCCGATACCAGTGGCACTTTTAGTTCTTCATCACTCGCGGTTGGTGACTATCATGTGATCGCTTCTAAATCGGGTTTTCAACCAGAGCGTATTGCTGTCACCGTAACCGAGGACACCAATCAACCAGTTCAATTAATTCTGCTCAGTGGTGAGCCTGTAGATGATAACAATCCAATTGACGACAACCTAGGCAACCCACGCAAACAGGCTCGTGTCACAGGAGACCCAAATTTACGTACATTTGACGGCCTAAACTATGGATTTAACGGCGTTGGTGAATATATTTTAGCCAAGTCAAATATCGACTCTTTTGAGATTCAGGGCCGTTATGTCGCAGTTCCCGGCAATCAACACGTGTCTTTCAATGCCGCTGTCGCCGCAAATGTAGCAGGGACAAGAGTCACTTTTTACCCCAATGATGAAGGCCTTGCCATGCTTATTGATGGTCAATTACAAACATTGAATAACGGTGCTCGTGAGCTTTCTAATCAAGCAAGTATTTTTAAACAAAATAATCGTCATTACGAAATAACTTGGCCAGACACCTCATTACTAAAAGTGTATCGACGGGGTGAGTTTGTCGAGACAGAAGTGCTTTTACCAAACTCCCGTGCGGGCAGCGTTAATGGGTTACTTGGATACTTTGATGGCAACGTCGACAATGACTTAACGGATGCTAACGGCAAGCAAATTGAAGACAAAGGTAACTTCAATCAACTTTATGATATTTACGGCAATAGTTGGCGTGTAACATCCGAATCCTCTTTGTTCGACTACTTCAATGATGAGACTCCTGAAAGCTTCGTTGATCTCAACTTTCCACGAACATTGTTAACTCAAGCGAGGTTAGAGGCACAAATTGGTAGTGCGGAATATCAACGGGTTAAAGAATTGTGCCAAAAGTATGTAAGCATAAAAAGCAGGCTTGAAGCATGCATCATAGATGTTGCTTTAACAGGAAACGAAAGCGATTTAAGCGCTTATCGCGCAATTTCGGAGCCAACATCTGAGTTAATATTAAAAGTTCCACCACAAATCACAATATTATCACCAACACCTGGCGCAATTTTGAGTAGTAACATCTTAATAGAAGGCAAGATTGAAACAGTTCAATCAAGTATCGCCAAATTATTTATTTCTATAAATGGAGAGGCTAAAAGAGACATTAGCTTTGCGCTTAATAGTGGCAGTTTCGCACTCACTCAACCTGCGGAGTCTTTTGTTCAAGGTGAAAACAACATAATACTCTATGCGACAGATAGTATGGGGAGCCGAGCAAATTCAATTATTGGCTTTACGTTTGACAGTAACGTCGCACCGGCAGCTGGCGGAGATTTAATCGTATTCAATGATGTCAACATTCTAGATAATGAGCGGATTTACAAAGCTGATAACACACAGTTTGCGAAAAACCTAGCCAGTTTTTCAGGAAACAGCCTCCGTGCTCAAGGTTCTAAAATAGTCCTAGATCGATCTCATGATTCTCGCTGCAGTTGGTCATGCCGACCTATTAATTACCTGTACAGTACTTGGGAAGATTTAGGCTTTGAAGTTATCACATATCAATCTCTAGAAGATTGGGACCTTGATGACCCACAAGTAAAACTTATCGTACTCTGGACTCCACTTAACTCATATTCTCCGGATAAAGTTAGCCGCTTAAAACAATTTGCTGCGCAAGGGGGAAGAATTGTATTTGTCGGTGAGCACGAGCTTTTCTATGGGCTAAAAGGCATTGAAGTTGAAAACAACTTCCTAATCAGTATGGGGGCATTTATGCGTAACATTGGAAAGGATGTATACCGCGGAGACCATTATTTTGATGTCAATGAAGATAACCAACATCAAACGGTACAGAATGTAGAAACTTTAGTGTTCAACAGGGTATCACTACTCTCTCTCGGTCCAAACGACTACCCTTTGGTGAAAAGTGCCGATGGTTTAGACGTAATAGCAGGAGTTGCACGTATTGATATCAATAATCAACCCAATGAACGCCAACCATATTACTTTATGCTACACCAGAGTAATAAGCCCAAAAACCCGCCATCACCTATCGTAAGTGATCGCTCAACAAACTAAAAATAAAGCAGGCCCACTCATGCACAATTTGATGAGTGGGCCATAAACTCTAGCCCGAGTTGACTTAATTAGAGACCACAGCTAAACCACCTGACGTTAATAAACCAGAATAACAGGGCTAAATTAAACTTGGCTGTTGTATGTGTGTCAAAAAGCGAATGCTTGGTACTAACTCGCATTTGCCCCATTATAAGCTAACGTAAATACTCTATAGGTTGGCTTTAAGCGAAAAGCGGATATAAAGTCTAACTTATTTCTTGTGCCCGTCTAGTAATCGCTGTGAGACAAAATACACACTACCTTTAGCTCTTGTACAAGCTACGTATAGCTTATTTAACGTCGATGGTGCCAAAGTAGCCAATCGCCCTTTTGTATAGGCTGTGAATGTGGTCGGGTTTAGAACTATGCAGATGTCAGCGAAGTCATCCAAGCCTTTTGTATTTCCCCAATTGTCAGTCCTTCCAACGTACTTGTAGCTTTCTTTAAAAAACAATTTAACGATGGAATCGTCCGAGAATAACCTCTCAATTTGTTCAGTATCGTCAATTAGGGCAATATTGACCTCATCTTGTCGATGGGAGCTTATTGTGATGCCAATTTGCTCGGTAACAAATCTGCAAACTGTTGGGCTACACCTATGACTGTGGGAAAGTGTATCTAAGTCGATTGTATATCCTGCATCTTTGAGCTTGGTAAGATACGCTTCATAGTTGTTATGTAGATTTTTTTGAATATTACCATCTCGGCTAGTATCAAAAGTATGTTGGAAAAAGTCACCAACGAATAATACCTCCACATCCATTTTCGATAACTGACAAAGTAAGTTGAAATCACTAGCTGCGAAATCTTGAATTTCATCTACGCAGAAGAAATCAAAGTACTTTTCAATACGCCTAGTAATGTCAGACACACGATCATAATCAATCATCATCTTCGCAATACGATTATGATAAAGTCGGTCTCCTTGACTAGCGTAATGCCCATGAGTGTTGCGTTTCGCAAATCTAGGTGGTTCACTATAGATAACCCCCTTTATCTTCATGTCGTTACCAACTATTGGTCGCACGCAAAATGACAAGAGGAATGAGAAATAGGTATAAACACGTACACCTTTAGGCATAACCCCAAACTTGTTTAAAATTCGTTTCTTAAGATTAGCAGTATTATTAACTGTGTAAGTAACAATCAGCGCACGACTATTTATGTCCAATTTATCAATTATATGTTGTGTTTTGCCCGATCCTGCGACAGCTAGTACTACTCGCTTATCCATTCAATAGCCTCTCTAATGTAAGGAGGCACCGTGATTTCATTCGCCTTCTCGTCAAGTAACCTAAATGCTGCGGTAGTTTTGTTCTTCAGCATATACTCTTCCGGTTTTAATTGAATCTTTCCTCCTGAGAACAAGTCGTCGCAGATTTTTTTATTATCTTGATACATGCATATTTCAAAAGTTGTTCTTGTGTTATCTGTGTCAGCGAATACAGCTATGCAGTCTGCCTGATAATCATGGTAATTATCTATACAGTTTTTCTGATAGTCACTGTCATTATCACGGATCACCGCTGTCCTAATGCTCAGCAGCTTAGAAACTTCCATATATCGTTTAAAGCTAGTACCACCGACTGAGATGATATGGACGCCATCTTCGCTTGGTGGATGACCTTTAGTACGCTCGTATAAGCACTCCATTAGAATATATTCCGCATCACCCTCAACAAGAATGACTTTTTCAGAAAGGACATGCTCTAGGATGTTATGATTAGGGGCTTTAGCAAAAAACTTAGCAGTGTCCCTAGTGAGGTCTGTCAGGGTAGCAGGTTTGGTTGCTGCACTATTCAGTAAGATCGACTTTCTTAAGTCTAACCTTGAGCTGATTAGGCTGCTATGGGTAGCAATTATTACCTGATTATCATGAGCCTTCTCTACCTGACCAATTAGTTTATACATGCTGGTGTGGCTAAGGTGGTTCTCAGGTTCTTCTAGTAATAAGACATCTATTGTCTTGCCTTCATCACGCTCTCTCAATGCGAATGCGGTCTTAATAAAGCATTGTTTTCCCTTACCACGGTTTTCAATGGGTATCCCTTCTTCTGTGAGGGTGAGGTCAGTTTCCAAATTAAACTTTGAGCCGGAGCGGATAGCAAAATCGTACCCTTCTAAATCATCATTAATCACATTTAGTTGAGTATCCCTGAAAGCATTTTTTTGCTGTCTATATTCATTCATTAGACTGTAACGGACAGGTTGATCCACGGTCGCTTCATACATGGCTTTTACATACTGACTGTTTGCGTACTCGTTGTTTATTTGAGTGCTGTCAATAGACAAAAAGCGCAAAAACTTCCCATAACTGGAGTATGCGTCCCCATTGAACGTAATAAACTTGGCGATGTAAAATTCGAATGGAAAGTTATCACCTTCAGTATCCAAAACTTGCCGTATCTCCGTGCTTAACTCTTCGTTCGGCTCACAGATCAATTGAAGCCCGTCAGCATAAGCTCCATCACTGTTGTTTCTACCGTTGAGGTCTGGGTTACCTGCGTCGTTTAGAAATAATTCAATATGAAAACTTGGAAGGCTGTTTATATTTTTCTCACCCGCTAGAAATTCTGAAACAGCACTGGCATTAAGCAAAGCTTCAATCCCCAAGCTTTCTATCTTGCTTCTACTGCCACTCAATACAAGCTCAATAGCCGTTAATATAGTGCTCTTTCCTGCTTCATTATCCCCAACCAGAATGTTTCTTTTTCGATCAAAATAGATCTCATACTCTCGGAATTTCTTAAAGTTTTTGATTTTTGCCTTCAAAATATGTGTCATTGTAATACTCACCAGCCTTGGAGGTTTTTAACTAAAATACTATACAGTACTCAAAGTTATAAGAGTGCTATTGCTATTGCTATTGCTATTGCTATTGTAATTGTGAAAGAGAATGAAGCTATTCAGGAAACTCGAATGACTTATTGCACGAAGAGCTAAAAGCGAATTACACCAAGATGTTTTTTGGCACGGAGCTTTAGCTTTAGCTCTAAAGCGTTCCTGTCCAAAAATAAGTTAGCATTAATATCCACTCCTCGCTCAAAGTAGCCTGCCATATTGAAGATAAACTCGTCCGTTAGTACGATAAATCAGATATGAAATACTAGCGTTAAATCAACTAAAGTAGTGCCCTAACGAATAGAGCAATTTGTCTTTTGGCACATTTCCATGCTTTTTTCTAAATTTATCAATTACTTTTGCAGCGTAGCGATAGGTTATTCCAATATGATCTTCAATTTGCTTCATCGGTTTCCCCGAAACCAAATATCGCATCACTTGGCGCTCTGTATCACTCATTTTTATATAATTGTCGTATAACTCAGCGACTAAGTTTGGATCTGAGAAGATTTTGCTGTTCAACGCTGAGCAAAATAACCCGATTTGTTCTTCATTTTCCTGTACAAGGGAATTAAAGTCTTTATCACTTAAATTGCTATACAAAGTAACACAAGCGTAGCCTCGGTGGTCGCACATGAGCGGGACGACAAAACCGTTATTGAGACTAAATTCGTTTTTTGCATGGGTCAAGGTAGCAACCTGTAACTCAGTGGGGTTGAAACCATGTAGGTCCCGCCACCAGTTTATTGGATCTCGATGCCCTGCCAGTATTTTAGCTACGAAGATATCTGTCTCTGGCTTAAAAATTTCATTTTCTTGATAGTACTTTAAATACTCCAGTGGGGCGTTTTCGGTGGCTAGTATGATAGGCATTTGGTTCAAGTGTTTAACAAATTCATGGCTTGGCAAAAAACCATAAATTGCGCTATCAAATCCGATATGTGAGATGGCACGATAAAAACTTGCAGTGTATTCTGCTTGATTCGAGGCATTCAACAAATCGACTAGATCTTGATAGCGCATTTTTATTTTCCTACTTTTTAGCTACGATTAAATTCATTGCACCATGAAAGTGAGTGCAGTCTCGGTTTGTTACAGACAGCCCAGCTTGTTCTAGCCAACCTTCGATTTTATCTAAAGTATAAAACGAATGTTGGTATTGTGTGACAAATTGTAAATTCAATCTCTTAAAGTCTGCAACAGCAGGATTGTCACTAAATTGCGCTTCATACAGCTCAATCATCATTTCCATGTGAGATTTTGTCATGTTTTCATTGGGGTTTGCGATAATTAACAGGCCACCCGGAGCAAGTAAGTTATAGCAGTGTTTAAAAACTAAAGAAGGATTATCCATCGCATAAACACTGTTTATTAATGTAATCACGTCGTATTGATGTGTATTTACAAATTCTTCGAGTTGAACATGAAATGCTTGAAACCGCTGTGGTTCTTTCAGTCTCTGCAGATTGGCGTTGGCTTTTTGCACCATATCAAGAGACGTATCGACGCCGTGATAAGTAGAAACCTCACCATTAACAAAAGCGGCTAAGTTTCCATTTCCACATCCTGCATCCAGTACAGCTCCTGACAACAGCGGAGCAATTGTATTATAAAGTTCAACCTGTGGTGGAGTAATAATAGAGTCAAATGCACTACTATATTCATCCCAATGAGATTTATTCATAATTTCCCTTTTAATTAGACTATCGCTCTTATTAAAGCAAGATGATAAGTTTCGATTTAGGAAGCGAAGTCCCCTTTTTTTTATTTCTTTCGTTTCAACAACTAGAGCAGATATTTTTCTATCAACACCAATATCATAGTTGCAATCACTCTTAATCAGTATAGCGTTAAATAACTTTTTATAAAAATCAACATTTCCTCTTAGGATAAAAAACAACCGCTCATAACCCATCTGTTGTGCTTTATCTAATAACAGGCCATAAACTACTCTGGTAATTGCGACATCTTTACTCGATATACTAAGCTGGCCGACAACGGCATCCTTTTTAGGGTCAAAGTCATCGCTTAATGATGCCCTTACTTCTTTCCAAACATCTTCATCTTCATACGCGCTGCTCAGTCCAAAAGTGGCTATTGGATTATGTGGAACTTGGCTTATATCACTAAGTAGGTATAGAGAAATACCTTTACCTAATATTTTATCTTTAGTAACTCTGATAGCTGGAAAGTTTTCCACATAGTTTTCTTTCAACGTTTTAACTGCGACATCAATATTATTTAAATTACATGCTTCAATTTTAAAAGACATAGTAAATTCCTCTCATTCTGTTTTTAAAGGAGAGGTAAAATCTGTCTGCAGCCAGAGTTCACCTTGCATCAGGCGTTTGCTTGTTTGCCCGATAGAAATAAGGTTAAGGCGATAATGGCAGATGCCAGAGGCCAATATTTGGAAAATTCACAAACCAATAAGCTATTTAATATCAACAAGTTAAAAGCATCGGAAAGAAATAGGAAATAGATTGGAAGTAAAGTAAGGTGCTACTTGTAGCATTTGATATAAAACGATTTCAAACTAGCTCTGTATTTTTACAAACGTCAGTTACAGACAACCCACTCTGCCAGCTCTTTAGTCAGCAATCGTTTTGTTTGAAAGTTTTGCAGGTAAATATTGTAGTTCGATGTGATGGCTGAACTTTAACACCATAAGCCGAAGGTTCGCGGTATTTGAGGGTGCTTGGATGAGCTATCGCTAACTCATCGAATAATGAACAAAAGTTTTCTCGATTTTCACTTCTGTTGATAGGAAGTATGCAGTAGTGCTAAGTGAGCAGCCCATTGGCTTAGCTGAAAATTAGACCAATACACAAGCAACTTAGATTAAATAACACTTCCATTGTTATTTGCTTTCACTTCAAGTTTTACTACCTCACCTAACTCCTCAAGCCACTTAGGCGAGTTAGAAACTCTGGAACTCAAGTAGTCAAGTAACTGAGCTTTCATCACTGTCGTTGCTTCATATTGAGTATGAAACTGTTGTTTTTTCAGCGCTTCAAGGTGGGAATCCAATGTATTTCTCAAAACATTAGGGTCCAAATCTAAAGCTTCATTAAACAGAACAATGTATTTTTCTCTCGCTCTTTGAATATTATCTTGAGTATCACGGTAATTTTTGACCAAGTTAGCCTTTGGATTTTCTTTGGTTGACAAATAGTTACCAAGGATCTCTAGCTGCTTCAAGTCATTCGACAGATCCGCTGCAAGTGCTGAAAGGTTACTTACCAACAGGCTGCTTTTTTCCACTAAGTCTTTGTTTACTCCAGCTTCGACAATCATCACGATATGTGACGGCTGTCCTTTCACATTTTTCAGCTTAATGTAAAACATTTCATTGTTTTCATAGACATCAGAGTCCGGAATAATAGGAATATTTATTGATTTTTGCACTTCACCTGGCTGGAACTGTAAAGCAATATCAAGGGCCCGATAGTCCTCAGCTGCTTTTGCAGTACCATCCTCTGTTATCAACTCTATCTGTTGTACTAAATCAATGTTGGTTGTTCGATGAAGAGTAACTTCCACGACAGCATTAGACTCTTGAACTTCAGTCTTCACACTAGAAAAAGTAATATTTTCATATTCTTTAGGAAAAAAATATGGATAAGACAGCGCAGCTAATGTTGATAAACAAAGTACCCAACTAAAGGAAGTAACAAACGAAAAATGCCAACGCGCAAACAATAACGGCTGAGCACAAACACCACACTTGTTGGCATATGATTTAGTAAATAACTTATGCGCCCGAGCATTACTACAGTGTTCTATATTGTTGCAATAATATTGTGCTTTTATAGGTTTAATCGACATCTACATCACTCAAAGTATCATATCTATTTCTTGTGCTAGTGATTCAAGCTCACTCTCTAGGCGGTTTAGCATTTGCTGCTGTCGTGACTCGCTTGCCGCTTCGTGAAATTGTCTCAATACCTCCTCTCGGCTCAGGCCGAGCCATGGGTAACGCGTTTTCAGCTGGCTAATTTTTGTCTGATTGATACGCTCAAGACCTTTGTATGTTTCTATCTTATCCAGCAATGCATCGTGGCTTGTAATTAAAGCGTTTAACTTCTCACTTTGTATTGCTATCAACTGTGTTAGTTGTAGCTTATCACTTTCAAGCTCTTGATTTTCTTTTTCAATTGCATTCATTTGAGCTTCGATATCCATCACCCTTCGGTTTAGCTGTGCCTGTCGTTGCTTTGCTTTTTCTTCGCTCCATCCATACAACCCACCAGTCGTTGGATCACCTGTCGTCTCACAACCGGCTAGCAAAGATAAAAACAAGCAACACATAACTCGCTTCAGCATTAGTATAATTTCCGTCTATCTAATGAAGCTAACTGGGCTTGCATGAGTTCTAGCTCTTTCTTTTCAGCAAGAAGTTGTTGAATTACCGTTTCACTATGCGAGGCTAATTGAACAGAAACTGCTGCTCTTTCTTGTGCCAGCACGTCCTTTTGGTACTGAATTTCTTCAGTCAATATCTCGACTAACTTAGCTGACTTGGAAACCGCTTTGGACAGGCTATCTTTTTGCACTTCTAAGCCACTATACTCAGCACTGCGTTTTTGAGACTCTGCCTCAATGCTTTCTAACTGAGCAGTATAACTTTCTATTTCCAAATGAATTTTTTCTCTTTCATTTTTGGCTGCGATAAGTTTGTCTTGCGCCCCTTTAATCACATCTTGCATATATAACTCAGTATTGGCGTAATCCTGCTTCTTCTTAACCACACTCTTGGCATAAAGATCTCCGGCAACAGCACCAATCAATGCACCAATCATAGCGGCTTGCTTATTGTCACCTAACACCAAACCAAGCGCACCACCAATTAGCGCACCTGTAGATGCTCCCTCAGCTCTAGTTTTAGTGTCGTCAGTCATTGCACACCCGGATAGCAAAGCAGTCATGATTGAAGCAGCAACAAGGTTTTTTCTACTTTTCATCGTTCGTTTCCCATTATTTATTGGATTTAGTAAGTACATCAGCTAATTCTTCGATATCGCTCGAGGAATGGCTGTTAGGGGCAGGCAGTAATTCTTCTATGGTCGACTCTTTAGTATTTAAATGACGGTAATCATTTTCGATACGCTCTTTTTCGTCTAGTAAGTCTTCAAAATCATCGCTGTCGCGAAGGAAGCTCAACCTTCTTTCAGTCACTTCGTCTGCCAGCTTTTGCTTTTCGTCTTTGCTTTGTTTTAAATCAACTAAACGCTGCTCTAAACGCATGCTATCGACATCGGCAATTGATTTGAGCTTACGATCTCGACTATCAAGCTGCGCTTGGATCAGGCTTTCGTCTTTAATTTCTAGTCTCTCAATCAGTAGCTCCATTCCTCGGCTGCGCCTCAACAGAGCCGATACCTCACTGAGTAATTCATCTTGTAACTTTGCGTTATATTCGCGTTTGTTTACCCAAAGCGTAATGGAAGGGATAAGTAATGTTGATGCTTTGAAAAGCCTAATAACTTCTTGTTTTATATCTTCTAGTTCATTCTCAATCGCCAATTTTTTACAGACTCTATCGTCATTCCCTTTCAGAGCTGTGTTGGTATGGCGCTCAGGAGAATCAATTCGGTAACCAAAATCCCATTTTTCAAACGTTTCCCAACTATGTTCACCACCGGCGTCACTGACAACTAGACCGAGCACTTCAAATGCACCACTGAATGAATACTCGGCACCAATCCCGTCTTGTCCACCAAAAAAATGCTTAAATTGGATTGGTATTTTTTTACCTCTCAGCTCCTCAAGCCTCATGGCATCTTCAGATTCAACTGCCATAAGTGACTTAATACTTACCACCAAACCATGTTGTTCACTTAATCGTTTGCTAATTTCAGCTTCAAGTTGAGGCCGGATTAATTCTTCAAACTGACTTAATGCTTTGTAATGATTAAACTTGTCGTTCAGCATGACTTCTTTGCAAATGTCGTGTATTAGTACTTTTATTCTGTCGAGAATTTGCGCTTGCGTTATCGCTAACAAATCTATCTGATTGTCGTTTTCACTACTTGCAAATAAGTGACGGTATTTTTCAAACTCTCCTTCTTTCGCCTTAACTTCCATGCGAATATTTAACCGTACACGGCTACCAAACATCCCCGTTTTAAATGCGCCATCTTCTTTATCAAACGTGAGCATCAACCCATTTAATAACCTCAGCGGAGCAATGTTTGGCAATGTATGAAATGAGTTAAGTTCATAACCGATTGCAGTAGCTTGTTGCTTAACACTATTTTTAACCTGATCGGAGATAGAGACGTCTTGACTTGTTGCCGTTTTGAAATTGCTCAGCAAATCCATTTCAGATTTGCCCAAAATATGCTGGCGGATTGCTCTATCAATACCCGCCTTCATGTGTGCTACCACCCCCTCGATATCGCTAATTTCCGACTTGCGATAGGCTTGGTAGTTATTCAATGTCATTTGACATTCGGACGTTACTTCTAAACCCGTTTCTTTAATCTTGGTACTATATTTAAATTCGGCATATCGCTCTGGTGCGTTACGCAGCGTAAAGCCAATATTAAAATCCATTCCTTTTAATTCTTGCTGCATTTGCTCGCACACCGAAGTGTTTAATTCACTGCTTTCTCCACGCTGTAGCTCTTGCTGATAAAACTCATCCAATAAGTTGCTATTTTGTGAGTCCAAGCATTTCTTATACATTTTCGACATGCAGTGATGTAGGTGCTTATCTATTAAATTAAATAATCCTTTTTCCGGCGTGCCCGACATACTTAAGATTTCGACTAACTTATGCGCTTCAGTTTGATCGGTAATTTTAAGCTGAAAGGTAGCGTAAAACTCTAGTGCAATCTCACTTGCACCTTCATGCCATTCAAATGGAATTTTGCTAATGACAATTGGTTTTGTATGAGATTTAACAAAGAAATATTCATAATGTTTCTTATTAAATAAATCAGATAGCAACCCTTGCTTGGTCACGATCTGGTTGGTTTTCTTATTCCAGGTGACAACAAACCCTTCTCCATGAACTCTCGGATTGTGAAAGTTAGTATCGACTTTTCTGATTAAGTTGCTCAAATTAGAGATGCTTTCATGCATGGTAGGATTCTCTTCTTGGTTTTTTAAATTGTTTAATAGCTTCGCTTAACACGCCTTTTTTTAGCTTTAGTAGCATCCTCAGCTCTTTATCTGATCTACAATTTCTGTACTGCTCTAACGCCTGATCTCGCTGAAATCTTAAATCCGCTTTAATTTGCTCATACTGTTTTCTAGTGCAAGCAATGGCAAACAATTGATTTAATCGTTTGAATTTTTCATCTAACTCCGTAAGCATCATGTCGTAATGCTCATATTCGCTTTCATCAGTGACATATTGCGCTTGGATCAGCGTCTGTTTTATATAAATCGATGCGGTTAAAAATGCAGTGATATTTCTCTTCTTAAGACTTTCATTCAAACTAGGCATCGCTAGCAGTTGGTAAATTAACTCTTCCGCTCCCTCTTCAAACATTAACGTAATCAAGTAAGAGGTTGCCTTATCATCAAGTTGATTATTTCCCTCTAATACACGGTGCATAAGACTAAAAACAAAAATCCTCACAATCATTAAAGTTAAAACACACTTCTCACTATCGGAAGGTATGCTTTTTAGTATTTTTAATAAGTGAGAGGCATCGCTATATAAATACCCAGAAAAATAGTAGCGAAGCACCGCAAAGCTAGGACACTTCTTACTCTTATCCAACCCAAGCTCATAGCTTTTAGAAAATATATACTCCAATGACAAAACTTCTGACTCACTTTCAAATTCAATTGAATAGGCTAGAGTATTAAACAAAAAATAGAGGTGATTTTTGAAATCACACACCATCTCTTTAAGCTTGTTTTCATAGGTTGATTTAAATGCTGGCACCCAGTTTTCAATATGAATTTCTAAGTCTGAAATAGATATTAAATCTTTCTCTTTTTTTTCCACTTGCCCTAGCAGTTGATAAATAAATTCATCAATGGCTATTTTGAACCTATCTTGATAAGAGAGCGCCCTAACAAATGAAATAAAATGAATTATTTTTGAATTTGGACACAGACGATAACGTTCAAATACCGTTAATAGGTAATCACTGTTAATGCTAACTACCCCGACTTCAGAAAGTTTTAAGTAGAAGTAGGCGAGGTCTGAAAAAAGCGCATCTATGTCAATGAGTTCATTTGTTATATCCTGATCAAAAATGACTTCCTCAATAATTGCTGAGAGTACAGCTAGTTGGAATGGATTGTTTGTAAGCAACTTTTCTCGATATACGCTTGCCTGCTTAATCGAACTTAGCCTGATACAACAAATACCTAAGCCTGACGGTGATGTGAGCTCAAGCCCAGCTAATTTTAAAAATGCATCAGGATCTTGCTGCCAACGAGCATAAGCATGAGTTAACGCTTCTACTCCCTCCCCCATTTCTTTGGCTTGATCTAATTTACAGTCAAATGCCTTAGCAATTGCATTTTGAAATAACACCAGTGGCATGTTGTTAAACCAACAAGTTAGCGTAATAACTAAACACCCCAACCAGTCATCGTTATCTATTGCCGACGCAGGTAATGGGTCATGTGTAAAGTGAACTGCAGGCTGCCAATAACCTTGCATAGCACTTATAGAGTTGAAACGCAGGTATTCCTGGATCCTTCTAGGACAATCACTATCGCCTTTACTATCCAATACCATAAGCAACGTCGCCTTACGGGCTTTTAGTTTAGACGTCAGTGCATTTAGGTTTTCACGGGTTTCGATAAAGCGCTCGAAACTTTCTAAATCTTCTATTGGTTGCCTAATAACATAAGCGTGTTGACTTTCTATGTAAGGAAATCTCGATTCCAAGTACTCAGTCATTCGACATGAGTTGTGACGTATGTAGTAAGATGATATTTCGGTGTGCTGTAAAGCAGCTGCAATAGCCTCTGAGAGATAAAAAGCATTCTCGTTGTTTTTTTCAATAATCAGCCAGTTGTGACAAATGAGGAAATTGTTAAGTTCGGCTAACTTGACGTCATCTAAAATGACCTCATTACTGGCAATTTTTGGAAACGTTCTTAGCTGAAGTGCTTCATACTTCAATGGTTTCTTATCAGCGTTTGAGAAATAGTTATTGACCTGAACATCTCTGTTCCCTTGGATCACAGCTTCTTCAAACGTACTACTGTCAAACTGGCTAAGTTGCTGAGGAACATCATTCTCATATGCATTGGTTTCGATCCCAATGCTTGAACCAGCTTCTGCTTCCTTTGGATCAGCACTCATATAAAATCACTTTTAAATTTTTAAAAACGGGAACAATTAAGCCTTAAGAGCTTCAAATAGCGAGCACTTCGTTATAGAGATACAAGCTTCCTAACTAGCTTAAATTTACAGGGTCAAACCACAGCATTTAGTGCTACCTTTAATCTTTAGCACCAAAGTTAAGCGTAATGTCCCTATTACCAGTGATAACATTGGGACCATTCGCCCCGCCGTTAAAGGTGCACCCTTGAAACTGAGTATTGCTTTGCTGGCCATTTTGATTTGTAGGATCTGAGTGGTGGTTGTTTTGTTGATTTTCTATTCGCTTTTGGTGGAATTCCAAGGCTTCTTCAGGCTCAATATTAAGCGCTGTCAAAAGATTTTTTAGCTTACTTACCGTCGATGACGAGAGTGGCGCTAAACTAGCTAAGTAGCCTTCCGTCTTATAATTGCGAAGACTTCTATCACTCATATAAGCACTGTCTGTAACTTGCTGCTCGGACAGTCCTTTCTGATTAATCTTCTCAACAATCAGCTGCCTTAAAGACTCTAATTGCACCTCATCCGCAAAGTTATAAACTTGTTCCATTTCGCGCTCCTTACCCTTAGGCATACAAAAAAAATCTCACTGACAGATCTAAAAAACATTTAGGTTACATTTCTATACAATTAGAGCACAATTTTCAAATCTAATTTTACTTTGTTACTTAAATATAAATTATGATGCGAACAATAATTCACTAACTTGCATCATTGAGAACTTCACACAGCCTTGCTCATAAAAATAAAAAAGTAATTAAAATCAATAAAATAGGGGTTGCAAGTATAAAAAGAAATATCAAACGCTCTGATCTAACGAGTAAAAATTTGCACTACCCCTAGTTCAAACAGATGCGTCAAGGTAGAAATAACCACCCTTAACGGAATTTTTAAAAGACAATAAAGTTAAGAAAAATTAACAAAAGGAGTTAAATATGAAATTTCTACCAATACTGAGTGTTATCGCTTTATCTAGTTACTCACTCAAATCAGAAGCTAACTTCACACTACCTACTCATGAAGCTATGACTAGCGCCCCTGTTAATGCCGTCAATTATCAAACCTTTAGCAATACTGATGGCATTATTGGGTCCGGTGTTGATGTGTATAAAATCAGTTATAGCGGCGGGGCAGACGATTACGTAATAATTGTTAACTTAGATAGAGGCGGACACCCACTAATAATTAGCTCTGAAAAGCATTCTGTAACCAATTCCTGGATGATGGGAGGAAATTCAAACCAAGATAGTACCCCGTATTATTACTTCAAAGCAGCCAGCGGAAACGGATTTCATAATACTTTAAAAGCTTTAGATTCTGATCTGACTCAATCATATGTCGGTTTCACTAACTTAAGTTACTTTGGGCCTGTTAGTTCAAACATAGGTGAAAAGAGAGGGATATTATTTCCTAGCCGCTCGCATTCAATTTGGATGGACGGAGGAGAATTAAAACATTCCTTTTATCATGAAGATTCTGGATATTACGAGGATAGTATTGACCAAAGCTGGGGCTACACGCTTAGTAATTTAGCTAAGCTTGAAATCGGTGGCGGTAAAGCATTTGTAGGGCGTGTTGATGAATTTGATGATGTCACTTCCTTCCAACCCAATGATTCAAGAAATTATTTTGCAGCATTGACTGACCTTGATAATGCAACATATCGGCGCAGTAATTTAGTATCTTACGCATATGCCTTTACCACTAATCATTTGAGCTCCACTAAAGGGTACAACTGCAGCTTTGGAGGTGGTTATCCAAGAGGATTTGTCGGCACAGTTGATGCTGATAATAACCCAGGAAACAAGCATGAAAAGCTAGTTATTCTGGTAAGCCAGTGTCAAAACTATGGATACGCAAAGGATGTGCTAGAGATGTATGGACTCAATATGTCTAACGTGATGACTCTAGACAGTGGAGGCTCTTTAAAGTTGTATCTCAATGATTCGAATAGTAAGAAAATAGATTATGGCCGTACAATTCCTAATATACTTGCATTTTTTGAGGATTAACAAGGTAGCCGCTCAATTGCTAGTGTAAATTGAGAAAATCGCTCTCTACACAAGTAGTTTCGTGGGCTAATTAGCTCCTACCGATGACTACTTGTTCCTGCTCACTTTTACTAATAGCCTTTCCCCATAGCGCAAGAGAAAATCTGAATCCTCGTTGTGCTAGCCAATTTGTACTGTCCACTGCCCTTTAAGAATCACAGATAAGCATGGATTGATATTAATTCGAGTTACCCAGTTCAATTAATCGCCACTAAGTTAAAACTGAATGGAGCATACGGTACAGCAACCATTCGTTCGAACAGACCTTTCACAATAAATCCCACTATAGAATTCTGTTTTCATTCCCTTTAGATTCCTATCATTTCCTTCAAAATCAATAAATTAAATGCAAATCTATAAACACCAAAACACATCAGATGAGGTGAATATGAAAAAGCTTATTGAAATTTTTATGAAAACAAATCAAGAAAGTCAGATAGGAGAATCAAAAATGACTAAAACTACATTGTTAAGAAATGGTTTCTGCCAATATTCTTTGCCAAATTTCAACGTTGGCTCACTAAAAGATATTGAGCTGCTACTTAAACAAGTGGAACCTGAATTAGGCTTGGACACCTATATTCCATCCGGCCAAAATGCAAGAGGTATAGTGCGTTATACCGTCAAGGACGCTAACACACACCTTATCTCTCCCGAGAATAGACAGGGGGGCCAATACTATGTTTACGGCTTGTCTCAACAACTAAACCCTGACGCAGGAGGTAAACAAAGGTGGTTCAAAGCAATCACACATTGCACTGACGGCACATTGATTTGCAACCACCCTGTGATCAAAGCATTGACTGAATTTTTGATCCAACATTCAATTTCGGCACCGTCGTACCATGTTGAGCACCAGTTTATTGGCTATTATCCAACACCTTACGCGGATTGCTTGGTAACTCCAAATACGCTTCATTTCGACGGGTTAAGTCATCAAACGATTACCTCAATCCTTACGCTGGCCAGAGAGAATGTATCTGGCGGAGAGTTTGTGATAGCTAACGGTGTCGCGGTAAACACCCCGATAGATAATGTCAGTACCCAAGATCTTCGGCTCTTTACTGAATTACCAGTGGGGTCAGGAGTGATTATGGACGAATGTCAACGTGGTACATCCCGCCCACTTTGCCATAGTGCAATGGCGACGAGAATGGAGAGTGCGCAGCAAAATAGCGTCTCTAAACGGATAATCTTGGTCTCAGAAGTTACGCCTATTTGGCACTAGAAAATCAAAGGGCTCTTCGATTGAGCCCTTTTCTATAGCTCAGGTATTACGCCGCAACGTGTCCTTTATGGATCAATCGCTCACACAGGGCTTGCCATTCGCTGGTTTGCTTTTTGCCTTCAATTCGACGGCCAAACAATGTTAATACCGTTTCGCGATTGGCATCAAAAAACTCAATAGAGGTAACCACTGTATTGCCATTATCCGTTGGCTTTCTGACCACAAACGCACGGGTTAGATCGTCTGCTTTTATATGTAGGTTAAACTCAGGATCTAAGACGTTAAACCAAGGACCAACTTGTTTGAGGTTTTCAACCTTTCCAGAGAAGATCTGTACCGCACTTGAGTTGCCAACGAATACCATAATCTCTTGCTTAAACGTTTTTGCTTGCTGAAAAATATCAGCAAGGTCAAAGCTCTGTAGCTCAAAGTTCCATGGTGAGCCGACGAGCTCAAGGGCCTGCAAGCGTTCAAGCTTGTATGTCTCTAATAGCTTTGGAAAATGGTGCACATCTTCAAGCTCACCCCACTGACTCCTAAAGCTATCTAGTTGCTCAGCGCTCGGCGGGGTTATTGTAGGCTCCACCAGTTCAAATGGCTTCACGCTAAATGGGCGCTGTGATGTCAGTTGGTAACGTGCTTTTATATTCACCAGTTCGTTAAAGTCCGACTCAGCCGTGGTATAAACCTTATGTACCGCACGGCCATTTTCATCAAAAAACTGCAAGCTCGTGTGGCTTTCGGTTTCAACTAAAAATACGCTTTGCCAACGATACAAAAATAGCCGTAGGTCGATACCGCCGGGATTGATTGCAATACCACTAAGCTTGCCATTATTGTCTGAAACATAGAGCTTTTCGTATAACCCTTTAATTTCATTTACCACGCTGCCGTTACGCGTCAACGCCATCACTTTACCCAGCTTTTTCAGGCTCTTAAGGATATCGGCAAGCTGCGTTTCATCTAAGCGCGTTACTGTGGCAGTCACCGCCTCTTCGAGTTGAGCATTCAATAATTCGGCTTCACTCACACCCAGCTGCATCGCTGCGTCAACGGGTCGTAGTCTTGGCTCACCCGCTAGCAAGGTTTTATAGTCTTGAATTAGTTGCTTCATGATCTCTCCTTAAAAACGCCAGCTGATCTGGGTTTTAATGTTGCGGCCAAAACCGTAATCGCCTATTCCACCACCGGTACCAGCCATCAGTTTGTATTCTTTGTTAAAGACATTATCGACAGCAACTCTTAAATTAAACGCAGCATTAATATCCCAACTCGCGTATAAATCGGTCAGGGTGTAGCTTTTTTGTGTTTGCGTTGAGTATTGTCTTGTTGCACTGTCCATCACCTGCACATCACGATCGCCACGCCTTACTATTTGCGCACCAACTTGAACGGCTTGATCAAATAACGAGGCGCCTACATCCAAAGCCATTTTATCTGCAGGTAAATACCATAAAGGCTTGTTGTCTTGATCTTTACCGTCTACGTCACTGTAAGAAAAGTTGCTGTAAAAGCGTGGTGTTGCAAAGTTTACTTCCAGCTCAACGCCATCTCTATCATTGCTAGCGCGATTCGCATAACGCGGTGCAGGTACGGGATTGGTCACATTGCTGGTGACCGACGTGATTTCATCGTCTACCGAGATATCAAAGTAGATAAAACGCGCCGTTAATGTGTCGTTGTCAGTGAGTATGTTGTTTGCCTGATAGGTCACGCCAACTTCGGTGTTATTACTATATTCAACATCTAACGCTAATCCCGGTTGTCTGCCACCATATTGATCGTATAGCTCGTCAATGAGTGGTGCACGGAAACCTTCTTGGCGGTTTGCAAACACCGCCCATTGTGGTGTTAGTTGGTAATTTACACTCAAGGCACCTGCCCAATCACTGTGTGTCACTTTACTATCTAATGCTGCAAACGCCTGTTGGAACTTAGCCGTTGGTGAGGTGCTATAGCGTTCATAGCGAAGCCCTGCGACCACAGTAAGTTGCTGCCAAGTAAATTCATCTTGGATATACACACCGGAGCGCTTTTGTGTACCACCCGGTTGGGATGTCATCTCAGCGGTGGTTGGAGTCGGGCCGTATTGCTCACAAGCATAGGTCTCGTAGTTAAGTTTTAAGCAAGGTAATGCTGTCTTTTCACCAATTCGCTCTTTGTCGGTATATTGCACACCATAGGTCAAAGTATGTGAGTCCAATACGCTGGTATTCATCACATCCAGAGTGGTGATGTTGTATTCATAGTTTGATTCAATACCGATGTAGTCCTCAAGCATGCCGACACCATCGGATTCAGTGACTTGACTGCTGGTATAACCGGCCTTAGCGCTTAGGTTCAGATAAGGATTATTCGCAGGGTTGAGTTCATAACTCAGATTAGTAACGGACTGCTCTACCTCACGGTACACCGTCCCCCATGCACCCGGATCTGTTGTATTAAACTCGGTTCGCTGGTTATCTGTGGTTTCGGTGTAGCTTGCCCCCACAATGGCATCATCACTTAAGAAATATTCCCCTTTTAACAGAATAGAACTGTTTTCGATTGCCGAGTTATCCAAAGTTTCATCGTTAGAAAGTTCCCAATCATTGCTGTCACGCTTTACCACACCAGCAAGCAAGTCGAGCGAATCGTTTGGCCTTGCAAACGCGATCACTGACGCATTTTTTTGAGCATTGTTGCTGTCATAACCGAGTTTAATTTTAGCGCCAGCGACTTCACCATCCTGTAAAAAATCAGCGGCGTCTTTTAGCTCAAACTGAACAACACCGCCGAGCGCACCACCGCCATGAAGTACGGTGCTCGTGCCTCGTTTAATACTCATTGAACGATATAATTCAGGATCAGTGAACAAGCTACCCATACGATATTTTTCAAAGGTTTGTAGCATGCCATCAATCGTCACCATCACGTCTTCTGCATCACTAAAGCCGCGAATATTGAACTTATGTCCTGTCGTTCTTGGCCCACCATTAGCGGAAACATTAGGAATGGTATCTAAGGTATCAAAGACACTGCTATCTAATTTGCGTTCAATTTGTTCAGCCGAAATAACATTCACTGCTTGTGATGATTGCAATGCGGTTTTTGCGGTACGCGTTGCCGTTACAGTCACTGCATCTAAGTCTGTTTTTACCACTGTCGACTGAGCTACATCCTCATTGGCAGAAGAGGCGGCTTGTACCCAGGTGGCAGAAGTGGCAAGCGCGATGAAAAGGGTTAATTTAGATAAACGCATAAGAATACTCCGAGTGTCGTTATTTTTTACACGCATTTCAACTTTGCCCCTGATCTTCCCTGGTCCTGTATTATTTAAACAGGCTCTCCAAGATGAAATGCGATTGTCGCGGCGCAATATAACACACACCAATCTAAATGGTAATTATTTTTATTCGCTTTTAACGATTAAATTAGCCACTTGAATATTGAGTGTACTTAGCTGTGCAAAAAGTGATACCAGTGCTTCACTGGGTACTTGTTTGTCCACAGCGATGTAGATCACCTCTGAATTGTCTAGATGATTAAGCGCTTGTATCAGCGTATTTTCTGCACTAAACGGCTGCTCGTCCAAGGCATAGGCTATTTGACCATGATTGAACATGACACTCACAACCTTAGGTGTTTTCTCAAGCACAACCTCGCCATTTTTTCCCACTGTTGGTAGGTTCACCTCCAAGACGTTAAGTTTAACCGCCACACTGAGCAGCAAAAATACAAGGACGATAAAAAGTACATCGAGTAACGCGGTTAAATCAGCGCCTAGGTGTTGAGGTTTGGGTGTCGGCAGCTCAAGCATTATCCGTCTCCACTAAGGCAAACTGGGTATTCATATAAAGCACAAGCTCGCTTTGAAACCGCTCAACCATCGCTTGCAAAACGCCATAAATAAGTAAACATGGCATGGCTATCGCCAGTCCTGCCATGGTTGAATACATGGCTTCCCATAATCCATCCGCTAATAACGCAGGCGTCACCGCTTGCTGAGTTTCGGCAATGGTTTTAAACATCAAGACCAGCCCCCAGACGGTGCCAAAGAGTCCCATTAATGGGCTTAGCGTGCCGATAATGCTTAAGATCACTAACCGCTTACGCCACTCAAAAACATACCCTTGTAACCGCAAAGCGCCAACTGCTTTGCTACGAAAAAAATGGGGTTTACGCTTGATTTCATGAACGGTAAACCAAGCGCGGCTAAGCACCCAAAGCCGCTCAATGATCACCGCAAGCGCAATAACCGACAAACATAAAAATGGCCATTGCATTGGGCCAAGTTGGGAAAACCAAGACTGCATCGTAGTATTACTCTCTAAGAAAGGGAAAATTTAATGGGTACGGTAAACAAGGCTTTTACAGCATTACCGTCACGAAAAACTGGATGAAACTGCCATTGCTCAACGTTCTTGCGAGCCGCAATGTCCAAAGATTGATGACCGCTACTTTTAACCAAAGTTAAATTCACGATCTCACCTTTTTGATCCAACTCAATTTCAAAAATTGTCACGCCTTCAAACCCTCTTCGCTTGGCACGCAGTGGGTAGCTAAGCGCAGGCCTTGGTGCTTTGAATAAAGGTAAAGCATCTAATTTAACAGGAGAGTCATCGGTACTATTTGCTTCACTGAGATGCCTCGCTGAGGCCATTTGCGTCGCTTCTTGCTGCGACGTATTTTCTCGTTTTAAAGCTGGTTCTTTCGCTTCTGGTTCCTTTTTATTCTCAGTCACAGCTGCTTTGTTAAGCTTGTTAGGTCGTGGTCGTTCATTGGGCTGTTGTCTAGCGTTAGGTTCTGGCTTGGTTGCCTGCTCTTGCTTTTGTGGTTTTCTAAGTAAGTGCGTGGTGCCATTAAAATCAGATGGCGCTTGCTCTGCTACCACTTTTGGAGCCGGCTCTTGGGAGGGTTGTGCCGCAAACGAAATCATGAGTGGTTTGGTGACTTTACTCACTTCATTTGCAGCAACGCCTGATTGCCACACCAGCGCAGAGCTTGCAGGAAATAACCAACACAAGCCATGTAGCAAAACGGAGACAGTGATGCAGATAATTAATTTCATATTGATAAAGACAAATGATAACTGTTACTATTCGCAATAAATACTAACAAGTTTGGATTTGTAATGAAAGCTCAAATTACGACACTGCTAACTTCATGTTTGCTACTACTCACTTCCCTCCTACAATCTACCTATGCTAATCAAGGCGACAAAAATATCGTGGTTTCTGGGGGCTCTATTACCGAAATTATTTATGCACTTGGGGAGGAAAATCGTATTGTTGGCGTGGACAGTACTAGCGTATTTCCTGTTGCTGCCACACATAAACCACAAATCGGTTATGTTAGAAAAATCAACGTTGAAGGGATCCTTTCCCTTAATCCTGATTTGTTACTCGGCGAGGCTGATACAGGCCCTGATAAGGTATTAAAACAGCTTCAAGAGACCGGATTACCCACCTATATTTTCAGCGACAACGATAACCTCGCTGGCGTCGAAGATAAAATAACTAAAATCGCCGAGTTACTGGCAGTCAAAGAAAAAGGCCAAGCGCTAATCAATTATATTCAAGCAGACAGAAAAGCCTTAACTCATGTTCTGAAACAAGCAGACGACAAGCCTAAGGTATTATTTGTCTTGAGCCTTCGTAGTGGCCAACCAATTGTTGCGGGTGCTGGAAATTCTGCAGATGAGGTTATCAACGCGGCTGGCGGCGTTAATGTTGCTGCACAGCATTTTGACGGTTGGAAGCCGCTCGCAACCGAAGCGGCCATCGCCATGAACCCTGATGTCATCATTAGTATGGGCCGCCATGGCGAGCAAAAAGCAACGGATTTAAGCCAAGTTCCCCACTTTAAATTCTCAAATGCCGTCAAAAACAACCGAGTTATACTTATCGATGGGACATATTTGCTTGGCATGGGCCCACGCACGCCACAAGCCGTGGTTGAGCTCGCAACCTTACTCCACCCAAACGCCACGCTGCCCAGGGGTTATCGATTTAGAGCAGCCCAGTCTGCACCAAAAAATGAGTCTCTATAATGCTAGCACTCGAGCAATCTCTAATTCCCGCTGAAGTTGCCAGAAAATGGATGTTGTTGGGACTGATTATCGGCTGTATCGTGGTGAGTTTTATTGGCCTTACCAGCGGCGGAGTGAGTATTAGCTACGCTCGCTTGATGGATATTCTCTTTGCAGGCCAATCAAATAACTTAGAACACGCGGTGATCTGGCAAATTAGATTACCAAGATTAGTGCTAGCAATTGTGGTGGGTGCTGGACTTGGTGCATGCGGCGCTGCAATGCAAGCAGTCTTTAGAAACCCGCTGGCAGATCCAGGGTTAATTGGGATTTCTAGTGGCGCCGCACTTGGGGCGATTAGTACCATCGTATTGGGCTCCACGTTACTCAGTGGATTTTCGGATTATTATGGAATTTACGCCGTGCCAATCGGTGCTTTTCTGGGCTGTCTTGGTGTGTGTAGTTTAATCTACCGTTTATCCAGCCAAGGAAATCGCTTCACAATTGTCAGTTTGTTGTTAGCAGGCATAGCAGTAAACGCTATTGTTGGTGCAGTCATCGGAATACTGACGTTGATCAGCTCAGATCAACAGTTACGCGACCTAACCTTTTGGAGTATGGGATCACTTGCAGGCAATAGTTTCACAACTATCATCCCATCGCTGTGTTTAATGTTGGCATGCTGCTTTGGTTTTAGCCGCTTAGCTCAACCGCTCAACCTCTATTTACTTGGCGAGCAACAAGCTAGACACCTCGGGGTCGATGTCGTAGGTTTAAAAAAGAAGGTATTTGTTTATACGGCATTGTGCACCGGTGCGGCGGTTGCGCTAACTGGTATTATTGGTTTCGTTGGCTTTATTGTTCCTCATATAGTGCGCTTATTAATCGGCCCAGATCACCGCTATTTGTTACCTGCTTCGATGTTGGGTGGGGCAATTTTACTGTGTTTGGCAGACTTACTCGCTCGCATACTCATTCTCCCATCAGAATTACCGATAGGCCTTATCACCAGCGCTCTAGGTGGCCCTTTTTTCCTGATCATGCTGGTGAAAACGTATCGTATAAAGGAGCTTTAGTATGTTAGAAGCGCATAACATCAGTGTCCAAGTGGGGCAAAAATTGTTGCTCAAAGACATTGATTTTTCAATCAACCCGGGGGAGTTTGCCGTTGTTCTTGGCCCCAACGGTGCAGGCAAGTCTACCCTACTCAAAGCGCTGTGCGGCGATATCTCGCTAACACAGGGCGATGTCACCTATCATCAACAACGAGTGCAAGACTTAAGTGCCTTGGCACTCTCTCATATTCGTGCCGTACTCACGCAGCAATATGATTGCGAGTTCCCATTTAGCGTGCAAGAGATAGTGGATATGTCGCACTATGTACACCAGCACATTTGTACACTGGACTCGCTTCGTGAGTATTCACAGCAAGCGATGCAAACTTTATCAGTCGAGCATTTAGCAAAGCGGTGCTTTACTCAGCTATCAGGGGGAGAAAAGCAAAGGGTTCAGTTTGCGCGGGTGCTTTGCCAGCTGCTACCTACCTTAGATGCGAACAAACCCTGCTACCTGATGATTGACGAGCCTACCGCAAGTCTAGACTTATATCATCAGTATCAAGTCATGAAGCTAGCTCAGCAAATAGCTAAACAGGGAGCGGGCGTAGTCGCAGTGGTACATGACTTAGCCCTCGCTGCAAGCTTTGCCGATAAGGTATATCTACTGCAACAGGGCGAATTGGTTGCCACCGGATCCCCAGAGGAAGTACTCAGTAACGCTCAATTAATGAGTACCTATGGGATTGATGCAGAGATCACGCTTTCAGATATGTTTTTACCAACCCTTGGTGTTGCAAAGGCGTTTGGACTTTCAGCAGAAAAATAATCTGCGCGAAAACAGGCTGGCATACACCAGCCTGTTTAATCAGCTCGCTTAACTCAGCTCCAAACTTTGAAACTAAAACTAAGTAACCTGAGTTTTGGATAAGGAATGAGCTAACTCATTGTTTTTTAATCACCTTAAACTATCTTCTTATCTAGCCAGAGAGTTTTGGGGATAACTCCGCTCTCGCGTCCTGCTACCGCCCTGCTACCTACATCCTTGTAGGCAAGGCGAATTTACGCACCAATAGCTGGCTATTGGAAGTGGATTCAACGCAATTAGCGCTAAAACTGGTTGCTAGAAGGGCGTTAATTATCCGAAGTTCAGGTTAAATTACATCCATAAAAAAACGGGAGATCGACAGTTATGCCGACCTCCCGTTTCAAAAAATTTTGAAAACGTGTGCCACTGAATTTCGGGCACAAAAAACCCGGCGATGAAGTATCATCGCCGGGTTCGTCTTTCCAATCATCAGATACACTGCCGCCATCCACATTGATTCAGGGAATCACCAATGTCTCTGATGAATATTTAGAAAGTAAGCTCCGAGCAACACTTCATCGTGTTAATGCACGGAGCAAAGCCTTCTAACAAAATTCTTAAATAGGATGTAAAACATCGTGGAAAGATCCAAATTAAAATCGCGCGCCAATTTATACGATGTCGATTAAGTAGTCAATAATCCAAACTAAGATACGTCAACACAACGGTGTACTATCCCTTATCCCTAAGCGCAAAGCGGTAAACACCTGCGATCAGCAAACAAATGGTTATAGGCAACCACAGCGCCTGAAAGTAAAACTTGTTATAAAGCCAAGCGCCCAACAGGCCACCTGCCACAAACCCTGAGATTATCAACACAAACAGTTTTGCTTTTCTGGTATCCAGTGGCTCGCCTCTACATAGCGCCCCAATCATTAGTCCTAAGTCGGTGAATATTCCTGTTACATGGGTTGTCCTCACCACAGCTCCACTGTACGTGGTGGCTAATGCGTTTTGTAGTCCACAAGCGGCTGAGGCAAAAAAGTGACCATAAAATGAGCCTTGCATCAGTAATACGAGAGACACGGTAAGCAATATAGCTTCGATCACCAACGCGGTATCGTAATGTTTGCCAAGCCTTAACGCGGTGCCATGCAGCAAAAATCCCGCAAGTACAGAGCCAAGCAAGAACGCGAGTAACACACCAAATAAGTGCAGGGTTTCTTTAAGATTACCACCTAAAAAACTGGTTCCGAGCATAGTCGCAGTGCCGGATAAATGAGAAACGGATTGGTGCTCGAAGCTAAGTAGGCCAATTGCATTCACAAATCCTGCGACGAGCGCCAATATAAAAGCGCCGATCTCAACCCATTTTGGTAACTTTGAGATCATCTCTTCGCCATGGGATGATCAGGGTTTAATTGCAATAAGTCCCAGCGGTTGCCATAGAGATCTTCAAATACAGCAACCGTGCCATAATCTTGCTCTTGTGGCTCGCGAATAAATCGAATGCCAATAGACTTCATGCGCTCATAATCACGCCAGAAATCATCGGTATTTAAAAATAAAAATACCCGCCCACCAGCTTGATCACCAATAAACTTCTGCTGCTCTGGCGTAGAAGCTCTGGCAAGTAGTAACGCGGTACCATGAGAATTAGGCGGTGCCACCACCACCCAGCGTTTATCTTGCTCGGGTTGATAGGTGTCTTCTATTAATTCAAAACCTAGTTTATTGACGTAGAAGTCAATGGCTTCATCGTAGTCTTTAACGACGAGCGCAATATTGACAATATTTTGTTTCATGATGAGGGCAACCCATAGCCTCTTGCCATGAGTGCAGCAAGTAGCGGTAAAACTAAAAGTAACAGCATTTCTAGCCTTTTAATGACGATGATGCGCTGGGGCACAAACAAATTAGCTGCTGTTGTATTACGGTGCTTCAATAAAAACACAGTCGGAATGATAGATAACAAAGCGATTAACAAAAATAGTCCCACTTTGGCATGGAAAATCGGGTTTTTAGTATAGAATTCACTGGGCTTGCCAACTGCAAACCATAGCGTTAATCCTGCGCCAAGGGTTACAAGCGCACTAACACCATACAAGCCATCAATTACAGCTAATCGCTTAATGCTCTGACTACTCATTGATTTGGAGAGTAGTATGTTTTCAATCGCGAGCGTTGATGCCAAAAATAAAATACCGATAAAGTGAATATATCTAACGACTATCTCTTCCATGCTATGCCCCAATTGTTATTTTAGTTCTGATAAAGTGTGTTGTTTTCTTCTAAAAAGTTCACCAAAGGTAAAAACAGAGGCTGCGGCAATTTATCAAGCGAAAACCACTGCCATTGTTTGCATTTATTTGGCTCTTTAACTTCTGCATTATGAGTATCGCACCTTGCCATGACAAACAGAGTGACATAATGTTTCTGCTCATCGGCAAAATAATCATTAGTAAAACCCAGCTTTTCAACGTTTACAACATCTAGCCCCGTTTCTTCATGCACCTCTCTTATTGCGCATGCCTCAATGTCCTCTCCATACTCTAAATGGCCACCCGGCGTTGCCCAAGTATGTGCGCCATGAGCACCGATGCGCTCACCAAGCAAAATTTTATTATCGTGCATTATGACCACGCCAACCCCGACGCGCACAACTTGATCCATCATTTTTCCTTTAGGGCCTGTTTACCTTTCAAGTTTGTTTTTGCAGCAGTTTGATTGGTATTTGTACAAGGCAGAGCCTGCGTAGCATAGTTATTCTATGTGAGTCAGGCGAGAACACAGTAGAAATGCTAATCAAGCGCTGCCCTTTGGGTTCACCTGAGTGCGCTCTGTTCATTGTTGCTCAACTTTTGCCTAGATTACTAGGCGGCAAGTCGAGCGTCGCGACCAAAACACACTCAGAAGAACAAAAATCAAACAGCAAAGATCAACAGGCCCTAGTTGTTACTGCAAATATTGTCTCGCTAAACTTATTATTCAGGGTGATTTAAACACCTCTAGCTCAGCAAGTTTAGCTTCTAGTACCTTAGTGTTTTCATTTTCATGACGGAGCGTTATTTCTTTCGCCCGACATAAAAGGCAGAATAAGTAGAGAAAGGATACGCAACCAAATCGTTTCCAACTTTCGTTCCTTGTAAATTTTTAACTCACAGTGTACCGCAAACCTTCTCTTAAGTACTCTCTTAAGTACTACCTTCACACTCCGACTTTTACGTTAAGCTCGCCACGATTTCAAGCGCATGTTTTCTATCACTTAGCTCGTATAAATCGTTGGTAAAAATAAACTCATCGACCGCTAACTCACGTTTAATCATGCTGAGTTTATGATGAACCGTCGCGGGACTACCAACAACAGATAGCCCTAAAAAGCTTTCGACTTGCATTTGCTCTTGGGCATTCCATAGACCCTCCATCGAGTCAACAGGGGGTTTCAACCATAACGCCTGACCTCGCATCAATGCTAGGATACGTTGCTTTGACGTGGTAGCTAAATACTGCGCTTGCTCGTCGGTATCCGCTGCAACTACCGGTAAACCAAGCATTACATAAGGTTTATCTAATACCTCTGATGGTTGAAAATCGCGACGGTAAAGCGCGATAGCATCATGCACGAATCGTGGCGCAAAGTGGCCCGCAAATGCATAAGGTAAACCTCGCTTTGCGGCGAGCTGGGCACTGTATAAACTTGAACCTAGCAACCAGATCGGTACCTTAGTGTTTTCGCCCGGAATGGCACGCACCGAGGAGCGACCATCATAAGGCCCGAGCAAGGTTTGTAATTCAGCGACTTCGTCATCAAATTGTTCTGCACGTCTGTCATCGCGACGCAATGCTCGGCTGGTAATAGGATCGCTACCAGGCGCGCGCCCTAATCCCAAATCAATACGCCCTGGATAGAGGCTTTCTAAGGTGCCAAACTGCTCAGCGACAACTAACGGTGGATGATTTGGCAACATCACGCCACCCGCGCCCACCCGAATACTGTGAGTGTGTCCGGCAATATGCCCTATCAATACAGAGGTTGCTGCGCAGACAATGCCACGCATATTATGATGTTCAGCCATCCAAAAGCGTTTAAAACCGAGTTCATCCGCTTTTTGCGCATAAGCTACGCTGTTAGCGAGGGTTTGTGAAACGGTATCTTGCTCTTTCATCGGGCTTAATTCGAGCAAAGAAAATGGCATGTTAGCAAGTGAAGTCATAACAATCCTTAACGGTTTGAGTTACACCATAGAGTAAGGGTTGCAGCATCCATTTCAATCCGAAATCCCGCACTACATTGTTGCTGATTTTCGACTATCGCTATGTTGCAGATATCATCAGTGATTTGCTGACTCGGCAATTAGGCTAACCCTGTATTTGAAAAGGCTAAAGGTAAAATTCTTTAGTTTCATGGTGCGTAAGCGCAACATCGTCAGCACATAATAATCCACATAAAACTGGTTATTGCCTGCTAGACTCATAAAAAACTGACTTGGAGCAATATCTTATGAGAGCAGCCATCTTGTTTATTTTATTTACTTTTAGTAGCCAGTTATTGGCAGAAACGGACACAACTAAAATCAATATACTGTTCGACAGCTACATGAGTAAATACAACCATTATCTACAAACTGGTGATTTACCTACCAGCCCTCAATTGTACACAGATACGCTCATGCTAATGTCATCAAGTTCAAAACCGAGCGTGATCACGCAAACGCAAATGAATAAACAGGTGCAAGTATTCTTAACACGCCTAAAAGAAGATGGTGTCAGTTACGTAAAATGGAGCAAGGTCAGTATTCATTTTCTTGATAAAAATATTGCGTTAGTGAGCAACATCGCTGAGCGATACACCCAATCAGGCGCACTTTTTAATAAAGTAGGCGCAAGCTACTACGTCTATTTAGTTGATGGTGAATGGAAAATATCTGCGTTCGCTGTACATGATGCGAAAAACACTTTACTTTAATTACATCTAAACTTTGGTGTTGTAGGCATGGAAAACTGGGATGACTTTCAATTACTGCTTGCCTTAAAGCGCGCCAATACACTCAGAGGTGCGGCCAAAGTTCTCGGCGTAAACCACACGACAGTATCTCGTAGGCTACATGTTTTAAATCAACGCTTTAGTCTTGATATATGCATGCTTTCGCAAGGCAAAGTCACGTTTTCTGAATTGGGACTGCAGCTGCTCAGTGCCGCTGAAAATATGGAAGCCTGCCTTGCCCCTCACTTAAGCCAAATTAACACTTCGGTTAAGCAGTTAAAACAACAAATAAACCTATCTATCCCCCCAGCAATTTTGCAGTTTGTCTTGTTAGACGAATTACATGAATTTCAGCAAAACAATCCTTATCTCACGCTGTCGATAAATACTACTTATGCACTTTCCGATCTAGAGAAATCAGAGGCCGACGTTGTGATCCGAGCTTCTCACGTTCCGGATGAGCACTTAGTTGGTCACCGGCTATTTCCGATTTCACTTGGCTACTTCATGCATAAAGACTATCTCGATAAACGCACGAGTGAAAACGTTTCTTGGATAACCGCCAGCGTAACAGAAAGACCGACTTGGCTACTTGATACGCCCTATCCAAACGCCCCAATTTCTCTATCAATCGAAGATTTAGTGCTGCGTCATCAGGCTGCATCCAAAGGGCTTGGTATGATCAGAGGGGCGCATTATATTGCAAGGCATTTTCCTAATTTAATCGAATTTGCACCAGCGAGTGAACACTATGCAGATTTATGGATCTTAACCCATCCAACAAAAAAATCCTTACCCAACGTCAAGCGGCTTATCAGCTTTTTACTTAAGGCTATGCGCAGTAAACAAATACTGATCGACTGCGCAAAACATTCGCCACGTTAGTTTAGAGCCTGTCCACTTTAATCAGCCAACCATTTGTACATAACATAGCTATCGACCAAACCCTGCCTAGGATGCTTGTAAGCCTTGGGAATAGTGCCCACAATGGTAAAACCAAGATTTTGCCAAAGTTTAATCGCCAGTTCATTGGTCGATACCACGCTATTAAATTGCATGGCTTCGAACCCCAGCGCTAACGCTTGTTGCTGGGAATGTTCACACATCAGCCGTGCAATTCCTTTACCACGAGCCAAACTCGACACCATGTAACCACAGTTACATATATGACTGCTCGGGCCCTGTGCATTTTGTTTTAAATAGTAAGTGCCAAGTACCTCACCGTGTTCAACAAATACATAGGCTTTGAGCGGCGTTTCGCACCAAAGTAAAAATGCCTGCTCCATACTCATGGTTGAGTCAAATGCATACGTTTCTTGCGCTTGGATAACTTCTGAAAATGTTGGCCAAAACGACTCAAAATCACCCCGAGTTATCTCTCTTATCATCTCTTTACCCGTGTATTCGACTATATGTGGATCACGATTGAATATACCCACTCAATTGAACTTGCGCCAGTTTTGAATTAAGTCCTCGGGGTAGGTATGTTTCCATGAAAGTCGAGATATAAGGCTTTTAAGTTGGTTGGGAGCAGCGGCCACCCTAAATCTATACCTCGTTGTGTTGCACGCCAAAAGAGATGCTCCACATAATACGCATCAATAAAATTGCACAGTGGCGGACTTGCGTTAGTTAGCTTGTTGTTTATATAGTCTAGATATGCCGCTGCGACCTCTAATTCACCGTTGTTAAAGGCGTAAGTAGTCAGGTTTGCAAACGCTTCCATGCGAAAGCTTGTTGCGCACTTTTCATGCTCGGCCATCAAAGGAACAACTTCAGGGAATAAGAGTTGGATCTCTTTGATAAGCCTTTTAATTTCAATTTTTGTCAAAGGTCGATAACGCTTAATAAAACAAAACTCGAACAAATTTACCCAAAAAAAGAGCGCATTAACAGCGCTAGCTTTCTAATTCACCGCCATATTCACCGCCATCACTAGTAGCAGCACCGCAAATACCTTTTTAATCGTGGCAACAGGCAAGTGATGTGTGGCTTTGGCCCCCATCGGAGCGGTAAACCAAGACGTGCACACAATCCCAAAAAGGGCAGGTAAATAAACAAATCCGGCGAAACCATCCGAGAGTGCAAAGTGCGCACTACCCGAGCTAATGTAGCCAACAGAGCCAAAAAGTGCGATAACAATGCCACATGCAGAAGCGCAGCCAATGGCCTTTTTCATATCGACAGAGAAAAACGTCAACAACGGTACCAACAGCGCTCCACCGCCAATGCCTATCATGGCAGATAAACCACCGGTGATCGTCGTTAATACCGTGAGTACACCTTTATTCGGTAACTGTCTTTGGGTTGTGCTCTCATTTTTACTGCTATAAAACATTTTTATTGCTATCAATACTACGCTTACTGCAAATACAATACGCACTGCGGTTTCGGGTAATAGCGCTGCCAAAAAACCACTAATAAGCGCACCCAGTGCAACGCCTGTCATTATCCACGGCGCTAAATCCCACGGTACATTGCCATTTTTATGATGCGCGATTGCCGAAGAGGTAGAAGTAAATAAAATGGATGCCAGCGATGTCGCTACAGCGGCTATGACCACTTGCTCCGGTGGTAACACGTTAAAGTTCAGTAAAATACTGCTCAGCACCGGAACAATAACCAGCCCACCGCCAATACCCAACAGTCCTGCTAAAAAGCCGACAACACTACCGAGTAGTGCACAATACACAAACAACAATATCAACTCACTCATTCCACTTATCTCTTCTTTTCATTGAGGCGCAATCACCTAAGTAAGTAATATAGGCGTTGCTTTTCGCCTTTCTGTCACCTAAGCGCTGGCGAGTATAACAACATAACGCTTTGCCATTGGTGCTTTTGACTCAGATAGGCCTTGAATATTCCTCACGTTTTACTTGAAACAAATGCAACCTAGACATTTAGCAGTCTAGACTTTCAGATTCCCACCAGGTTTTACTCTGCAATTGCTCATATTTTCTGCACATGCGACTCAATAAGCGGCATCTATTTTTGTAACTCATGAATCAGACTCATGTTTTATGTGAAATAAAACCGTTTTTCTTCATCTTATGATCCACGTATAAATCTCACATCACTTAATGTTCGGCACTCTCACTGCGTCCCCGTGGATACCTGTTTACCGCAGTGAAACGTAATTGCCGAGCGCGTTAGCATTAGAATTGGATACCTGAAGAACATGAATAACGAGTTTACTTTCACTATTAAGAGCATTCGTCTTGACGAAAATTACCATCCGTCAAACAGCACGCGGATCACCACCAACTTTGCTAACTTAGCAAGAGGCGAAAGCCGCCAGCAGAACTTACGCAATGCCTTAAAGATGATTGATAATCGCTTTAACGCATTGGCTAACTGGGATAACCCAAAAGGCGACCGTTACTCTGTTGAGCTTGAGATAGTCTCAGTAGATATGGATATTGCCGGTAGTGGACAAACTTTCCCGTCAATTGAGGTGTTAAAAACCAATATCGTTGACCACAAAACTAATGAACGCATTGAGGGAATTGTTGGTAACAACTTCTCATCTTACGTACGTGACTACGACTTTAGCGTGCTATTGCTTGATCATAATAAAGATCAACCTAAATTCAGCATCCCAGCTAACTTTGGCGACTTGCATGGGAAGCTATTTAAATACTTTGTCGATTCAGATACTTACAAAACTCATTTTAGTAAGACACCGGTGATTTGCCTAAGCGTATCAGATAACAAAACCTATCACCGCACTGAAAATCAGCACCCAGTGCTTGGCTTTGAATATCAGCCAAATGAGTCATCATTAACTGAGCAATATTTTAAAAAGATGGGCTTACAGGTGCGCTACTTTATGCCACCAAATAGCGTTGCACCTTTGGCTTTTTACTTCTTTGGTGACTTACTGAATGACTACACCAATCTGGAGTTGATCAGCACCATCAGCACCATGGAAACATTCCAAAAGATCTACCGCCCTGAGATTTACAACGCCAATGCGGTTGCGGGCAAGTGCTATCAGCCAAACTTGAAAAACCTAGATCACTCATTAACACAGATTGTTTATGACCGCGAAGAGCGCAGCCAGTTGGCGATTGCACAAGGTCGATTTGCCGAAGAGCATTTTATCAAGCCTTACCAAACCGTGCTTGAACAGTGGTCTGCAAATTACGCTTTATAATCAACGGGAATATGGAACAGCATTTATTATGAAAACACTATTACCAACGTCTACTGCTGGCAGTTTACCTAAGCCCGCTTGGCTTGCTCAGCCAGAAACCCTGTGGTCACCTTGGAAACTAGAGGGCGACGAGCTTATTGATGGCAAAAACGATGCGCTACGTATTGCTTTGCAAGAGCAACAACTTGCAGGGATTGATATCGTGAGTGACGGCGAGCAAACCCGTCAACACTTTGTAACCACTTTTATTGAACACCTAAGCGGTGTGGACTTTGAGAAGCGTCAAACGGTAAAAATTCGCGACCGCTATGATGCCAGTGTTCCGACCGTGGTTGGCCCAGTATCTCGCCAAAAGCCAGTTTTTGTTGAAGATGCCAAATTTTTACGCAGCCAAACAGACAAACCTATCAAATGGGCGTTGCCAGGTCCTATGACGATGATAGATACGCTGTATGATGACCACTACAAAAGCCGTGAAAAGCTAGCGTGGGAATTTGCGAAGATCCTGAACCAAGAAGCCAAAGAGCTGGAAGCCGCTGGAGTCGATATCATTCAGTTCGACGAACCTGCTTTTAATGTATTTTTTGATGAGGTCAACGACTGGGGCATTGCGGCGCTTGAACGGGCTATTGAAGGACTCAAATGCGAAACCGCAGTGCATATTTGCTACGGCTACGGCATTAAAGCCAACACCGATTGGAAAAAGACCTTAGGATCAGAATGGCGTCAATATGAAGAGGCGTTTCCTAAGCTACAAAAATCCAATATCGATATTATCTCTTTAGAGTGCCATAACTCTCACGTGCCAATCGACTTGTTAGCGTTGATCCGTGGTAAAAAAGTGATGGTTGGTGCAATTGATGTTGCAACCAACACCATCGAAACGCCAGAAGAAGTTGCCAACACGCTACGCAAAGCGCTTGAGTTTGTTGACGCCGACAAACTCTACCCATGCACTAACTGCGGTATGGCACCACTTTCTCGTGATGTGGCAAGAGGTAAGCTAGCTGCATTGAGCGCAGGGGCTGAACTCGTGCGCCAAGAGCTATTAGCCAAAAAATCAGCTTGATAAAAACTGAATTAACAACAGTTTTAGTTGCTAGAATGTAACCTAAATCACGTGCCTCTTTTAGGGATGATAGTGGCACAACACAGCCAGTTTATTGACAATCAAAAAAAAAGTCATAGGCTTGTATTATATTTTTTACTTTTAACTCACATTAAAAAGGAAGTTTAATGATACTAGTAATTGGTGCAAAAAAAGATCCGTCAGTCTCAAGAGTTGTAGGAAAGCTAAACGACAAAGGTATTGAGACCGTTATTTTCGATCCATTTCAACCTCAACTTTACACTATTGAACAAGATAGTAACGGCCTTTTCAGTCTTTTCCACAACAATAAAAAAATACCTGAAAGAAGTATTATATGGAATCGAAAGAAAATTTTCGAAGGAACAGGGTTTTACTTTGATATTGAAGATAAAAGGGCTGCAAAAGTATTAGAAAATGAATGGAATGGATTCTATCAGAACCTACTCGCTTTATATGAAGGAAAGACATTTAACTCAGTATCTTCTCTTCGAAACCGTTCAAAAATAAAACAATGCATATTGGCAAAGCAAGCGGGACTTAATATTGCACCGTCTATAGTGAGTAATAATAAATCACATTTAGTTGATTTCAGTTATCAGCAGCAATGCGTTATCAAAACCTTATCAGGAAGGAAGATCCCACCAAAAAGCAACGAAGCTGATATCCCTTACAATTTTATGACTCTAAGACTTGAGCAAGAGCATTTACTGGATTCAGATCAAGAAGAACTGTCGATTGCGCCTACTTTTTTGATGCCCGAGATAGTCAAAGAATTTGAGCTTAGGATCGTTGTAACTGGACATGATTTGCTAGCATTTAAAGTGGATTCTCAACAATACAATTCTACGGAAACTGATTGGCGCTTTGGTAACTTATCTCTAGATTTTACTTGCTATCAACTTCCTGACTATATTAAACATTCTATTTTGAAATACATGGAGCTAGCTGAGTTAACTTTTGGAAGTATTGACATGATAGTAGATAAACAGGGTAATTTTGTATTTTTAGAATGTAATCAGGACGGTATTTGGGAGTGGTTGGAACCAGTATGTGGATTTCAAATATCTACAAATTATGCAAACACGTTGGCTAACATATACTCCCATATAGTGAAGTAGCACTTGAGCGCTTAGACTCAAATTAAAAATTCATAAGGAAATTTCATATGAAATCTGTGACTCCTTTCATCCTAAAACACCGAGATCAGGTTGAACCTAAAGTAAGAGACATTAGAGACTCGGAGCTCTCCTCTATTGCTGGGGGTGGTATTAGACAGCCTGACAATCCATGCGGGTGCGATACAATGACGAGTACACCTGATAGTGACGGCGGAGACGATGGTCAAGATTAATGTTCATTATTGAGATCAGAGCAATCTGATCTCATTTCGGTGAAAAATATGAAACTCTTAACTCTTCTCCTTATGTTTTTTTACGCTCCATTAAGTGCCAACGAAATTTGGCAATTATCTCAAAATATTCCAAGTAGCAAAGAAACGATAGAAAAACTCCCGAAACAATTACAGGCACAGTATTACGGATTATCTGGGCATAATGGAATGGCACTTGAATTACTTTTTCAAGGTTCGCTTCCCAACAACGATATAACTCTTTCTCAAAGTAGCTGGAAAAAGATTGTGACTCATCTAAAAAGCCCGAAAGTAAAAGTGTTAGCGATCAATGATAATCACGCATTACATGAACCAAGAGCATTCTTAAAAAGTAAATTACTGGAATTAAAGGCATTAGGTTTTACTCATATCAGCTTTGAAGCCTTTTCAGATACAGAAAAAGAGTTTATGGCTGTTAATGGAGTTTACACGACAGAGCCTGTGTTTGCAGCCCTCATAAGGTATGCAAAAGCATTAGGGTTTACATTGTATGGACACGAACCTGTTTCCGTTAACAAAAGCGAATTACCTTGGCCAGAAAAACAGCAGGCTAGGAAGGAGGCAATGGCTGCACGTTTGGCAAGTATTACTGATAAGCTTAACCATAGAGAAAAACTTATTGTATTTGTAGGCCATAATCACGTTTTTGAGCGAAACCGTAAGAATAATAAAGAATATACAATACAGATGCTATCCAACCATCTAGCAGAAACATCTCAGGGAGAGGTCATTAGTATTTCTATTGTTGTAAGAAACCTTATACAACCAGAAGTGGCTACGTTTGACGTCTCCCAAAATGACAATTTCAATACTGATTACCTAATCCAACTAGGTAGCCGAAATAAGGCCTATGGTGCGAGAGTAGAGCTAGGAGATAAATGGATGCCCGTCAAGATCAGTAAATGCGAGGGCCAAACGCTACTTGTTGCCTTTTTAATTGAAAATCACACCCGTTATTTATACGATCGGAGCACAATGCACTGTACCACCCCTGAACCTCTCTTTTTAGGTCCGGGAGAGTATGAAGTAGAACAGTATTCAGAGCAAGGTAAGATACTAACTACTTACCGGTTGTCTAAAAAGTGATAATTAAGTTGGGTTATGCATGAATGAACGCATGAGTCTAAAAAACAACACTCACTCCCATTTTATTTGACACATCGAGTTTTTATTTCGTTCTATCGCGTATTAGGTGACATTGAATTGCGCCTGAATAACTATGAAGCCCTAAATAAAAATTATATAGAAGGTGGCATTATGCCTTTTGGATTGAAACGGACGCTCATTTGCACTTTACTGGCTTGCGCTGCATTGCCAACAGTCGCGCAGACTGAGGTGGGATTAAAGGCTCAAGACATTTTTGAGCTGGAATATGCAAACGACCCGCAAATATCACCAGATGGTACTCAAGTGGTATATGTGCGTAACAGCAATGATGTAATGAAGGATGCTAAGCGACAAAACCTGTGGCTTGTCGATACAAAATCTGGCGCACAATCGCCACTCTTCTCTGATGAAAACAATTACAGTCAACCTCGCTGGTCGCCAGATGGTGGCAAAATCGCCTTTGTGAGCAATGTATCTGGCAGCACACAAATTCATGTACATTATCTTGCTCAAAACCGTACGGCACTACTTACACAGTTGCAATCTGGGATCAGTGGCTTAACTTGGTCACCAGATGGCAAATGGCTGGCTTTTAGCCAAAAGGTTGCTGAAAAGCCTGCGGTCATCGCCAAAATGCCAGAAAAACCAAAAGGCGCGAAGTGGTCCGACTCTGCCATTGTTATCGACAAAGCCTACTACCAAGCTGATGGCCGAGGCCTTATCAAACCCGGCTATCGCCATATTTTCGTGTTACCGAGTGAAGGCGGCACGCCACGCCAATTAACCTCTGGTAATTATCACCATAGTGGGAAACTCGCGTGGCGAGCAGACGCACAGGCGATTGTGTTTTCAGCAAACCGTATCGCAGACTGGGAATACAAGCGCCTAGAAGGCGACTTATTCGAAGTTGATTTTAACCGTAATATCACCCAACTTACATCTGCTCCAGGTCGTGAGTACGCGCCTAGTTTTTCCGAAAATGGTAAAAAGCTGGCTTACCTTAGTGCATCGAACGCGCTAAACCCTTACCGTAATAGCAAACTGAATATTATGGATTGGCAGGACAAAACCTCTCACATGATTGCCAAAGACTTCGACCGCTCAATCCAAGACCCAACTTGGATTAGCAGTGATAGACTGGCGATGACGTACGACGACCACGGCAAGCGAAAGCTCGCGAGCATTACCACAAAAGGCAACATTACCGACATCACAGATACGCTCTCAGGCACAACCCTTGGTCGCCCTTATCTAAGCGGTGAGTTTAGTGCTAATTTTGATGGGGAAATTGCCTTTACTCAAGGGTCGAGTGAGCGCCCGGCAGACATCGCAATAACAACAAGAAAAGGTAAAGTAACGCAACTAACCCGCCTTAACGAAGACCTACTTGCACATAAAACCCTAGGTAAAGTGCATGAGATCACGTATAGGTCGTCGTTCGACGGGGAGAAAATTCAGGGCTGGTATATTACGCCACCAAACTTTGACCCGAAAAAACAATACCCATTACTACTAGAAATTCACGGTGGCCCACACTTAGCCTACGGCCCGCATTTCTCAGCAGAATTACAGCGTTATGCCGCTGAAGGTTACGTGGTATTTTACGACAATCACAGAGGCAGCAGCTCTTACGGCGAGCGCTTCGCTATGTTGCTCAAATACAAATACAGCTCGAAAGAAGACTTTGCCGATCATAACTCAGGGGTAGACGCTATGCTTGAGAAAGGCTTTATCGACAAAGATAATCTGTTTATTGCTGGCGGTTCTGCAGGTGGTATCGCAACAGCCTACGCAATTGGCTTAACTAACCGTTTTAACGCAGCGGTTGTCGTAAAGCCTGTGATCAACTGGCTGAGTAAAGTGCTTACCGCTGACAGTGGCCTTGGTCAAATTCCAACGCAATTTCCTGGTATGCCATGGGAGCATATGGAACACTATTGGCAACGCTCACCGCTTTCGCTCGTTGGCAACGTAACCACCCCAACCATGCTAATGACGGGTGAAGAAGACTTGCGCACGCCAATGGCCGAAACTGAGCAGTTCTACCAAGCGCTTAAGCTACGTAAAATTGACTCTGTACTGGTCAAAATTCCAGGTGCGCCACATGGAATTGCCGGCCGTCCTTCTCGGATGATCAGCAAAATCGAGCACACGCTAGCTTGGTTTGAAAAATACAAGAAGTAAAGAGAAAAGCCGCACAAAGCGGCTTTTTTCATAAATCGACTTGTTTTTAATCTAAAATTTAGAGAAGTAGCGAACTCACTACTTTTAAAGTTCGCATTTAAAATTAGCATTTCAAGTTAGCTTTAAAACACCACCTAACCTCGCTTAAAAGTTTCCGCTAACGGTTATCTCATTAAGTAAAATCCCATGTAATCAAGGCAATTATATCTATCTGATCCTATACTCACAGAGGCACTTGTGTGTTTGCAAAACAGATAAAATATATGGGTTAGTATAAGCACACATTTGTTTGACTGTTTATGGCCTTTTTATGGCGTTAATTAGAATAAGCAACACGATAAGGTAGACTACGATGACGCGGCTCCAGATCCCCAGTGAACAAATCGGATCAATTCCTCGAAATCCCTGTTTAATAAATGCTTACAGGAACTATAAGCAAGGAAAGATAAGTTACGCGGTTTTAAACGAAATCGCAGAGCGTGAAACACAACTGGTGATAAAAGAGCTCGAAGCGATTGGCTGTAAGGTCGTCAGTGATGGCGAGCAAAGAAAGTTTGATGGTTTTGCTCACTACTGCTTACACGACTCACCTTGTTACTCAGATCAGGGCCTGCTCGTTGATTTTGACGATGGTCACTCTCGGGTTTTTGCTCCACATCTCAAAGTTCCGCCATTTCGCTATCAACATACCGCGGATGAATTTCTCGCTTTTGCACTCAAGCATGCAACCGTGCCAGTCAAGCAAGCCGTTATTTCTCCTTCAATGTTGAGCTTAGTTTATCCATCTCACGGGATTGAAAATTATGATCATGAAAGCTTTATTAGTGATTTGATAAACGAGCATGTTGGCGAAGTAAAACGCTGCTTAGCACTAGGTGCGCACAAGGTACAAATTGACTTTACTGAAGCGAGGCTTTCTTTAAAGCTAGATCCTTCAGGTCAGACCCTCAAGTCCTTTGTTGAACTGATCAATAAATGTCTCGCCCAATTTAGTGATAGCGAAAGGCAACGCATTGGTATTCACACCTGTCCGGGTGCCGATATTGATGCAACCCATAGCGCAGACATAGACTATAAATATCTATTACCTACGCTTTTCGACATTAATGCAGGAAGCTTCTACGTTGCACTTAGAGGTGAAGAGAATCCCAAGAAAACCCTGAAGCTGATAGGCAGCATCCTCAAGCCCTTCCAACGTGTATTTATTGGCGTGATTAACCCGAACAGTCGCGAAATAGAGAGCCCTGAATCTGTAAGAGATCTCGTATTACTCGCAAGTGAGTTTATTCCCATTCCGCAGCTAGGCACTTGTGATGATTGCGGTTTTTCGCCATTCGCTGATGATTGTTCAACAACCAGAGAAATAGTGTATGAAAAAATAAAATCGCGACTGGTCGGCACAAAAATGGCCGAAGAAGCACTTAATTCACGTTCGTAGAAAAATTGAATTAGCCAATGGATTATGCATGAGCGAAGTATTTCCACCTAAATCGGATAACGCAGAGCGAATTACCAAACTAGAAGATGAAGTTCTGGCATTAGAAATAGAAAACCACAAGCTGCAACAAAGGTTACGTGAGAATGAGTACGACAGAAAAGCCCTGCTAGATATTCAAAAACTTGCCAATGTAGGTATCTGGCGGCTAAACCACCTTACCTACAGCGTTAAGATGAGTGATAAGCTTGCCGCAATGCTCGGTATTGATGGCGAAACCATCACACAGTGGGACGCCTTTATCAATACGCTAGACCCAAGCGCCGAGTTAGCAATAAAACAACAGCTCCATAATGTCTTTGTTCACGGTGGAAGCACCACATTTGAGCATGTTGTAACTAGAGCTGACGGCTCAACACTCTATGTAAGACACCACTGTGAAACACTGCTAAACGGTATTGGCCAGCCACTTAACTCAATAGGCCTAATGCTGGATGTCACACAAGATAAAGTCAAGGCGGAACAATTGGAGGTACTTTCGAATAAGGATGAACTAACCAATTTATATAACCGTAGAAAAATGAATCAGGCATTAAACGAGGAAACAGCAAAGTGTTTAAGTAACGGCCTCCCCCTCAGCACGATTATTCTGGACTTGGATCTGTTTAAGCAAGTGAACGATAGGTTTGGCCACCATATTGGCGATGAAGTGCTGATGCTCGTGTCGAGAGAAATTCAAGATAGTCTAAGGTCAACCGACATAGCATCTCGCTGGGGAGGTGAAGAGTTTCTTATCTTATGCCCCAACACCAGTCTCAATGATGCACAGAAAGTAGCAGAGCGGATCCGTAAAGCGATTGAAGCCATTCAATTATCCTGCCGACACAAGATCACAGCCAGTTTCGGCGTAGGTAGTTTACAACATGGTCAAGACCTATCAGAGATGCTAAAACGAGTTGACTCTGCCCTATATCAAGCGAAAAAAGCAGGTAGAAACTGCATACGAGTAGAGCCTGAATAACACAAATGCATACTTAATTAACCTGAGCTTCGGATAATTAGCAAACTGTACAGTGGATACATCAGCAATTTCGTTCAAGTTTTTTATTGATAGCTTGAATATATTGACTTGGTAGTTTTGCAAAAGTGCTCAAACAGAAGGAGGGAGTGTGAGTAAAAATAATCACTTTATATATACCCATAGTGCTCAGCAGGATGATGTGTCCATGCTGTGCGCAACCATGAGTGATTTCACCTACACCAAACATGCTCATGAAGAGTACTCGATCGGGCTCACTCTAAAAGGCAGACAAGACTTTTTCTGTCGCAGTGCTTTTTATAAAAGTCAGCCTGGCTGCGTAATGCTTTTCAATCCCGAAGATATCCATGACGGCCACTCTGGAGGCGAACACAGCTTAGAATATGTGATGCTTTACGTGCACCCAAGAGAATTGCAACCACTGTTTCGCGCTCTTGGTTATAAACAAGAAACAGTACTAAGACTTAACAACACCTTGTTCAATGACGCACTGTTGCGCTATCAAGTCCTTACTATATCTCAGCAACTTTTGGGACGATCCTACTCCAAAATTGAGCATGAAGCCGCTTTGTTTCAGTTGGCTCAATCATTGGTTCGTTTGCATGGCTGTTTAGAATTACCACTTCGTAAAACAAGGACTGAAACCTTAGTACTAAGAGCTAAAGACTATATATTGGCTAATCTTGCCAACGATATTTCAGTTGATGATATCGCTGCTGTTGCCAATATGTCTAAATATCACTTTATTCGAGCTTTTCGAGAACACTTTTGCATTACTCCACACCAGTATGTTTTGAATTGTCGCATCAACTATGCTCGCAAACAGCTGCTTGTAGGCCGTAGCGCCACCACCGCAGCAGTAGAGTCCGGCTTTGCTGATGCCAGTCACTTAAATCGTAACTTTAAACGCGTATTTGGCATGACACCAAAACAATTTCAGTTGCAGTTGGGCCGTTAAGTTAGCTCGTCGACTGCTTATATCGGAGTAGTAAATCATGTCAGAAATTTTCGCCTATGCTATCGGGGTAATGTATACCCCTGGGCCCATCAACTTGCTAGGTCTACATAGTGGTCTAAACAAACAGACGCGTGTTCACCTCGGTTTTTTCGCCGGCGTTGGAGTGGCAATGTTCATCTTGTTCGTTATCTTAGGGATTGTTGGGCTCAAGTTTATCAATCCACACGTACTGCCTTTTATCAGCTTGGCTGGGTGCCTTTATATTCTATATATTGCTTGGAAAGTAGCGCATGCTAACGTCGAGCTCTCTGATAAGCAAAGTACGGCCAAATCGTTGAGCTTTCGAGACGGACTTTTCATGCAGCTACTCAACCCCAAAGCGCTAATCGCAACGTTGCCGGTTTCTACCATTCAGTTTCCAAGCGTTGGCATTACGGGCAATGCAGTTGTCATATGGTCAATGCTCCTTGCCGCACTTGCATTCGGTGCCCCCACTAGCTACTCGATAGTGGGTTCTATGATGGGTAAACAGATTTCTGCTCCCAAGTATTTTAAAGCTTTTAACTTAATAATGGCTGCGCTATTAGTCTATGTGTCTTTAAGCATTGGTTATGACCATGTCATAGTGCCGTGGATAGTGAAATAACAAATGATAATGGCTGACACCCACAACAAACTTGAACCGTTTTTACTGTATCTTTGAGGTGGGTGTCTTGTCATTTTGTTGTTCTTTTGGTGGTTTTGTCATTCTTGGTGTTCAATGACATGCCTAAAAGAGACTTTTATAGGGTTAAAAAAGGAGTATACCCAAAGCCCTAGAGTTATAGCTACCCATGACATACATGATAAAATAGCACCGAATATTGGTCCCATTAAGACACCATAAAAAACACCCTCAATACCTGTTTTATATTCACCAAACCACTCTATTGTATTAAAACCAAATAATGCTGCGATCCCAAAACAAGTAGTTAAAATGCTCATACTAATGGTGAAGCCAATGAATAAAATCTTTAATAGAGATATTTTTGAGATCCTTTTTGCGACTACTTCCATTCCTTTCCTTCTCCTAGATTGTATAGAAATAATGACTTCCATATGCGGCTAGTCATTTCATTTTTTAACACATAGCCCTAGGGCCTGTTTATCTTTCAAGTTTGTTTTTGCAGCAAAGGTCAACAGGCCCTAATGTAATTTCAATTTGCGCGCCACCTTTACTCAACTCCCACTGCACTCTACGCTAAAACTGACTTTTGCACCACCGCTTGGATTATTGCCTAGTTTAAGTTGCCCGCCGTGGTTTTCAATAATGATGCGAGAGAGCATTAGACCTATGCCGTTGCCATCAGCTTTGGTGGTGTAAAATGCTTCAGCGGCTTCGTTTAGGTTAGAAAAACCGGGGCCAGTGTCTGTGACCGAAAACGCTAATTTGTAAGCATCTGGGGTGATGTTGAGTGTGACTTCTGGCGAAGGCGTGCACGCTTCTTGGGCATTATTAATAAGATGACAAAGTACCTGTTTGATTTGGCTTGTATCAAAAAAACCGAGCAGATCGGCGGTGCTTTCTACCTTTAGTTGAGGGTAGATACTTTGTAGTTGAGCGCAAAACTCGCTAAGCGCGACAATTTGCTTGTGCGCAGGAGGCAGTTTGGCAAGAGAGGCATAGTTGCCCATAAAAGATTTAAGGTAATTGGCACGCTCATTGATGAGTGACAGACCACTGTTAAACCTTTCGATATCTAACTCACCGTTTAAGCGCTTGGTAAGGCTGCGCGCTACCGTGCCGATTGGCGCTAGAGTGTTATTGATCTCGTGACTTAAAATACGAACAAAACGCTGTAAGGCGTCTTTTTCTTGCTGATATAGAATACTATCGAGCTGTTTTAAAACCAGTAAGGTATGAGGTTTATTGGCAATGTAGCAGCTGTCGTGTTCAAGCAAAAAAGCATGCTCGGTGCCGTCGAGCATCACCGATACCTTTCCTTGTTTTTGCTGAGCATGTAATGACTGAAACCAGCGCCAAGCATCGTCTTTATAGCAGTCAAAAAAGGTGCGCTCAGCGTAGCTGTTGGCAAATGCAACGCTTTGACTGTCAAACACGATAAGTGCACAATCAAGCTTTTCAATGATTTGCTTTAGCAAGTTGCTTTGCTCTGCCAGCGCGCGCTGATCGGCTTGCATGGTTTGCGCTAGTGCATTTAAGTGTTCCACCGTTGAACGTAATTGTGTGTCTTTGCCGTGTACCGCTCGTAGCGCATAATCGCCTTGGCGAAGTGATATCAACAAGGTATCAATGAGATTAATGGTGTTTTGTCTAGTCGCACCATATTGATAAGCAAGCAATGCAAAACATAGGGCGAATACTAAGTCTATCAACATAATAAGTGTTGCTGGGTAGTCGTGCACAAGGAGTAAAACGTTAACAATTACAAGTAGTAATGCACTTAACAACCAGTGTCCAAATTGATAAAACAAGTTTGCTTATCTCCTACTCATATTTGTCCATTTTGCGATACCACGCACTGCGCGATAGTCCCAAGCTCTTCGCCGCTTTTGATACGTTACCACCATGAAATTCCAGTCTTTTAAAGAGTGCTTGCTCAATAATTTCATCCAGTGTTAAATCATGATTTTCTGGCGCGCTCACAGTAGCAGTATTCATGGATTGCAACGCTGAGTGCGGTGTAGAGTTGAGCGCCAAATCACTGGCAAATACCTGAGCATTTGAACAAGTAAACACCGCGCGCTCCATCATATGCTTAAGCTCTCTCACATTACCTGGAAAATCGTATACATTCAGTGCTTTAGCTGCACAAGGCATGATGCTCGGTAGTGGTTTTTTATAATCATAGCTAAAGCGCATTAAAAAGCGCTCTGCTAATGGCAAGATATCCTCTGGGCACGCTCTTAAAGGCGGTATTTCTACTTCTATAGTATTTAATCGATAATATAAGTCTTGGCGAAACTGATTATTGGCAATCGCTCCATTGAGTTGGCAGTTAGTGGCAGAAATAATCCTCGCCGTATTGTCCAAGACTTTGTGACTGCCAACCGCCACGTACTTTCGCTCCTCTAGCACTTGAAGCAATTTTGCTTGAGACTGCAAAGATAAATTAGCGATTTCATCTAAAAACAACGAGCCATTACTGGCGAGTGTAAATGCACCCACGCGATCTGCTTTCGCATCAGTAAATGCCCCCTTTTTATGGCCAAATAACTCAGAGTTAAATAGCTCGTCGCTCACCGCCCCCATATTAATCGAGATAAAACTACCACCAGCACGGCTAGAGTGCTCGTGTACATACTGCGCGTAATAGCTCTTTCCTGTGCCATTTTCACCGGTCAGCAAGATGTTCATATCGCTTTGCGCTAACTGGGTGAGCTGTGTCAGCACACGCTGTTTTTTCTCACTTTGCGTAACAAAATCTACCGTTTGTTGGGGCTTTTTAAGGCGTTCGTTTTCAGCAGATAGCCGCGCTAAATGTTGTCTGTCAGCTCGCTTTTCGATTTGTACTTTGATGCTATGAGCAAGGCGCTCATCATCCCATGGCTTTTCAATGAAATCGGCCGCTCCTTGCTTTAACGCAGCGACGGCAAGGTCTAACGTCGCCCAGCCAGTCATCACCACAATGGGTAAGAGCGGATCGATTTGAATGAGCTTAGCGATCGCCGCCAGCCCTTCTTTGCCACTGGTGGTGTCTTGGGTAAAGTTCATATCCAATAGCACCAAGTCCACTTCCTGTGCACTGACATAATCAAATGCTGCCTCTGGTGTAACCACACCGTGACAAGCGTAGCCTTCATCCTCAAGTAAAAACTTCAGACTCGCTTGAATATCAAGCGAGTCGTCTACTATTAGCACCTTTTTCAAATTCTTATTCCATTCTTAAGCTAACCGCAGGTTGGACTTTTATGCTGCGTTTCACTGGGATATATAGCGCAAGGCATACCGCAGCAAATACCAGTAGTAAAGTGATACTACCCGCACCAAACATAACACTAAACGGCACAATACCGCGGAAAAAGTCTACAGCAAGATAACACAAGATATAGAAAATGAATGCAGAAATAGTCAGCCCCGTAACCGTATGGGTTAGATTTTTCTTGATAAATAACAACATGATCTGGCGATCTTTGGAGCCAAGCGCACGGCGAATGCCTATTTCATAGCTAGACTTATTGATATTACTCAAGCCCATGGCATAAATACCAATTAAAGAAAGCGTCAAGGCAAATCCACCCACTATCAAAAATACGTAAATGATGCTGGTGAAAGCTCCCATCATGGAACGGTGGTTGTCGTAGTGATCAAAAATATAGCTGGTTTCGAGCCTGCTTGAGAGCCTACCTAAAACACGATAGAAGGCTTCGTAACTTTGGCTTGGCGGCAGCTCGGTAATGAATTTAACCGTCATTGCGTTTTTCTTTGGCGCATATTGACGAAAACTAAAATAAACCTCATGACGACGATCACTGGCGACAACGCTCATTTCATCCACTGCAATACCAACTATTTTAGCGCTTGGCCATTTTGCATCACGTAACATCAGTGAGCGCCCTAATACATCTTCACTGCCAAACAAAGCGTGTGCGAGAGACTGGCTAATGATCACTACGGGCGCCGCTTCTGTGTTGTCTTGTGCCGTGAAGTTCCGACCGCTTTGCAGTTCGCGTTTAAAAAGATGAGACACCGTTTCAATATTTATGATTTTATCGGTATAAACTTCGCCCTCGCTTGTTAGCACATCAAGCTCCATCTCACGTTGATACACGCGCCCTTCTTTGAAGGCCGGATCCAATGTCATTCCCACGACCAATGCGTTTGCCATTGCGACCGCTTTATCACTCGAAAACTCGCTTTCAGTTTGAAATTGCAGCTCAGTTGAGTACACCCCTTTGAGGGTCTCGCCGTCAATATTTCCCGCCATAGAATACATCACATAGCCTATGGTGCTCGACGCCATCAGCATAAAGCTCACTAAGGTCACCTGCAAAGACAGTAGGCGTTTTGACATCAATCCCGCTTGTTTTCCGGTTGCGCCGCGTGTGCCGTCTCGCAATACATCATTGATGTTAAAGTTAGCTGTTTTCACCGCAGGTAACAGCACAGCAATAGCAAATACCAAGTTTATCAGCAATAGTGACACCAAAATGGTGATTGTATTTAGCTGCCAATACCACCAGTACGGCATTTTGCCACCAAACATCATATTCATAAAAAAATTCAGCGCTCGCAAACCAAGATCCGTGAGCAGTAGCGCCACGACCCAACTGCTAACGCAGTAAACCAAGCCCTCGCAAGCATGCTGCTGAACCACCCTTAACTTTTTCGCGCCGATCGCGGCGCGAATAGCCGATTCTTTTTGTCTCTCGATGATTTTGGCAAAAAGTAAGTTGCCAATGTTAATTGAGGAAATAAGCAAAATAAGTACGATACCAGCCATAAACAGGGTAAATATAAATACCGCTTCACCGTCGGTGTTGTATTCCACCAAGGTCATAGATTCAACACGAACGGTTTTATCTACCTCAAGTGCTGACTGGCTAACTCGTTGCTTTGCATAGTCAGTGAAGAATAGACTTAAACGCTGCTCAAGCTTTGCCTCAACCGTCTCATTTGGCATCTTATAAATAATATCGATGGTATCAGCAGGTGCTGTGTTATTGCCTTTAAGTGGCAGCCAAAGTTTAGAAAATATCGGGAAGTTATTGTGTTTGGGCATCACACCGATTATCTCGTAAGGCTTTTGGTCAACGACCATTGTGCGCCCTATGACGTCTTTGCGACCTTGAAATAGGTGCAACCAGAGATAGTCTGAAATCACGACCACATTTTGAGCTGCTCCCACAAAGTCCTCAGCAGTATAAAATCGCCCAAGAGCAGGTTTAATGTCCAGAAACTGAAAAAAGCGTTCATCAACATAGGAGCCTCGATAATGATTGCCTCGTTCAGCGTCACTTACCCAAACACTCGCTGGCGCAATATAAAGCCACTCCTCAAGTTGTTTAACTTCATCAAGTTCTTGTAGTTGTGGCAGCATGCTGTATTCAAACCGATTTTGCATGCTGATAGGGTTACGAACCTTAAAGATCCTGATTTCTGGGCTGTCACTACCCACTTGGCTATGTGAAAATGCCACCGTATAAATATAGTTAAAACCAATCAAAGATATGGTCAAACTGCCAACCATGATAAACATCATCAATAACGTAAACCGCATTGATTTGGCGATGTTTCTCAGTGCGTAACGAAAGTCTAGAAGTAATCCCATACTAAGCTCCTACGACTTTACTTGCGTGCTCAAGCTGCTTTTTGTCTCTTAAAATTGTGCCATCTAGCATAGAGATAACACGGCTAGCGTAAGTCGTAGATTCGATATCATGCGTTACCATACAAATCGTTTTGCCAGCAGCATGAAGCTCGCTTAACAGCCCAAGCACTTGCTGCGCATTATGTGAGTCCAAGTTACCGGTCGGCTCATCGGCGAGGATGAGGTCTGGGGAGTTAATCAAGGCTCTTGCAACTGCAGCGCGCTGCTGCTGACCGCCTGAAAGCTGAGAAGGAAAATGATTGATGCGGTTTTCTAATCCCACCATCGCCAGCGCGTCTTTGGCTTTTTGCTCCATTTCTTTTTGGCTAATGCCGCCGATATAAGTCAGCGGTAACATGACATTTTCGAGCACGTTTAAATCACTGATAAGATTAAAGGCCTGAAAAATAAAACCAATATGATTAGCACGAATGTGAGCACGCTCGTCCGAGCTTAAATTAAATGCTTGGTTACCACTGATAAAGTACTCACCGTTACTTGGTTCATCAATCAAGCCCAAAATTGACAGTAACGTTGATTTGCCGCACCCTGACGGTCCCGTGATAGCCACAAACTCGCCGGGCTCTACTACGAGATTAATGCCGTCTAGCGCTTGAGTTGCAATTTCGTCCGTCTGAAACCGCTTTTCGATATTATTAAGTTGAATGACTGAGTTCATAATGATGTCCTGTTAACGCACTAGCACTTGGCTATCTTGAGTATACTTTTCCATATCGGAAATAATGATAGTTTGATTTTTATTAAGTCCTTCAAGCACTTCGATGTAGTTTACCGAACGCTGACCAAACTTAACCGTTTTTTTCGTGGCGAGGTGTTCATCAACAACAAACACGCTAGCTTGATTATTTGCAACAGCATTGGCTGGCATTGCGACGAATATCGCCTCGGCCTTATAGCTCGTTACAATAACCCCTTCAATGTTGAGTTTATCTCTGGCTTCTCTTGGCAAAGTACCTTCAATGCTCAGCTCCACTTCAACTTGGCTGTTGGTAACTTTTGGGGAAACGCGTTTTACGATGGCGTTAAAACGCGAGGTGTAAGTATCGATTATAGCCGACTGCCCCACTTGTACATGGGGCGCATCTAGTTCCGCGATGTTTATCTTAGCAACCAGCAAACGTGGATCTGCCACCTCTGCAACCGAGCTGGTATTAGACAATTGCATGCCTACTTCAATCAACACATCCTGAATTTGTCCAGTGATTGGCGAGCGCACATCAAGCGCTGCGATATTCTCTTCAAGTAGCTTTATTTCGGAACGTAGACTTGCTTGCTCAGCCAGCTGCGCTTTGGCTTTAGCCTGTTGCACTTCTTGCTGAGTGGCAACCCTCGCTTGCTGTAACTCCACTTGCTTTTGACTACGCTGCATTGCAAACTCGCTGCGTTGATGGTCAAGCATAGAGATAGTGCTATTGCCCTTTTCTATTAAGGTTTTTTGCGCCTGCCACTGAATTTTGTCGGCTTTATAAGCCAGCAAAGCATCATGATATGCGGTGTGGGCCTCTTGCACTTTTGCCTTTAATTCTGCAAGTTCGGCCTCATGTTGCGCTGAAATTTTGGTAAGTTGGCTATGTTTTTGAATGAGCGCTTCGCGCAGTGATGGGTTTTCAAGCCGAGCAAGTAGCGTACCTTGAGTGACCATTTCACCCGGTTTAACCAACACTTCAACGACTTTCCCACCACTACTACTGGTAACCAAATGGCGTTTTTCCAATGCAAGACTACCAAGTCCCTTAACACTGAGTTCAAACTCGCCCTGTTGGACTTTAGCAATGATTAACTCTTCTTGGAAAACCACGTTTGATGCACTTTGGGTATATGCTTTGGCAAAAAGTACCAAACCGACCACAAATAGCACAATAACAAGCAATGCGAGCTTCTTAAGCGGCATGCGCTTTGGTTTCGCCAGTTTTATATCCATACTCTGTACTCCACTTTGAGAATACAGATGATGAATCAAATTTCAGGCTAAATGTTTTTCATTTAAAAATCAATACAATACAATACAATTGAGTTCGTATTCGATAAAATATGTGTCGAAATCGAGACACTAAAAACTTAATAACTGTGTCGGAAGTGGTACATTTGTATTTGCTGATAATCGTAGAGCGAAATTCCATGCTTTTTTAATGGGAACATCACTACAGTATTCAAGGCTCATATTTTACTTTCACATCGACTCTTAAACTACGAATGCACTAAGTGCAATACGTTACGAGCTTCAAGCCATGCAACTAATCCATTCTGATATTCCGTTGCGGGTTGCGCCAATTGAATACCGTAGCTAAATAAACGATAAGCAAGCACAGCATAAAATGCATCGACCATAGTTGGCTTTGCAAACATAAATGGGGAGTGAGCCGCAGCAAAAAGAGTTTCTACCCTTTTTAGCTCGCACTTTGCCGCATCCGACAAATTTATTGACGTATTTGGCGTGAAAGAAAAAGGTAATTCACAGCGTAGCGCAGTGAAGCCAGCGTGCATCTCAGCGACAAGACTACGTGCCTGTGCACGCTCATAAGGGTCTTGTGGTAGCAAACCGCCTTCACTAAGGTCGTTGAAGAACTCTGCAATCGCGAGTGAGTCAGCAATGACATGACCTTCCACGAGCAAAGCTGGTACTTGTTTAGTCGGCGATACATTGGCCAAATTTGCTTTGTCAACACAAGAGGTCAAATCGATAAGTTCAATATCTAACTCAATATCTAAGATAGACGCACATAATAGCGCTCTTAATGACCAAGTTGATTCGGTCCCAATCACCAATTTCATTTAATTTCCTTGATATTTCTGAGCATGTTGCTGTTTGCGCCTCGTACAGTATGCCAAGACTTTGAGCTTTTCATCTTCGCTGTAACTTGTCCAACTGGTGATTTCATTCAACGTTCTAAAGCAACCTAAGCACACATCTTTATCATCCAAACAACACTTTCTGATGCAAGGGGATTGGACTAAATTACAACTTGAGTGTGACATCGCAGCTCCTTTAAATAGATTTACTCAAAATAACTTGCCGGAAAACAAGACTCTCTCTTTTTGCCTTTAAAATGATGGCAGACCTCTCCCGTCTCAGTATTAATCAAAAAAGAGTGGTCAATATCCTTAAAGTAAAACCAAATGAACTCCATGCCTTCTTCTAAGAAGTGTTGTTCAAAAGTAGGCTCATCAAAGTGCGCTGCTAGCACATCAATATCCGTTATTTCATCGTAGCTTACGGCATAGACAGCTAGGCTCGTGAACATGGATAAAACAAAAAATACCTTAACTAGGCCAATATGCATCTTAATACCTTTAGTCATTTTATTGGACGCAATACACCATCTTCATCAATCAATATACAAATTAGGGCTATCCCCACCACATGCGCACTACCTGTTGCGCGTCGTTTAACTCAATATTGAGTCGCTGAGGTTGATGATCTTGGGTAAGCATATCTCCAGATTGGTACACTCTAACCACCTTACCAACGATTGTTTGTAGGGATTTTGAATAATCAATATCTTGCACCATTTTATCCTCATTTATGCTGGAAGTTTAAAGCCAACGACGCACTCTAGCTCGATAGCGTAAATAGGCGTCTCCAAAAGTTTGTTCCATCATCTTTTCTTCAAACCGAATGTACCATCTGTCGGTAATAAGTAAAAAAGCCAACTATTTCACTATCTGAGTGGATTGTTAAATAGTGTATGTTGGATTCAGAAAATAACTGCTGATGAGCAAGCAGCGAATTGCTCAAGATAAATTCCTTATTATCATCCGCATTCTCCATTTTGCTCAAAGCTGGAAGTTGTGTAAAAACACCTCGAACTACTGTGACCATCTCATTCGCTTTTATACTCAAGTAGGAGTTTCGAGTTAAGTTCACTAATAAAAAGGCTATCCTGTAATCTCGATTCTTGCTCGATCAACCATGCTTCAAAAACTTCTAATGTAGCTGATTGATAAAGCTTCGATAGCCAATCTTGGAGCGATACATTGAAAGCATCACATAAAGCTTGCTGACATAACCAAATATTTTCAGGCATCGCCACATCCTTACCATACTTGATGAGCTGAGAATGCTGAAAAGCACTTTTTACTCCAACCAGACCTAGCTTTCCAACCTCATCTAACAGCACAAGCTTACTTTCTAATACAAAACGTGGGGGTTTTGGAAAGTCAAAAACAAATTCAGGAGATTCATAATTGGTGTATTCATATTTGACAATAGCGCCAGCTGATAAATTAGTTGCTTCACATGGGATGGTAAACGGAATATTGAGACTGCATTCATTTTCACCAAGTGCATAGCGATCATAAACGACGATATCCGTTTGCAACTTAAAGCCATCTCCTGGCTGGTAGCTATCTGGGATAACCAGCTTCCCACTTAATAGCGTGTCGTCACCACCACTGAGTTTCTGTACCGAAGATTTCTGTAAGTTAAAAAACTCTCCAATGTGTATTTGCTCCCCTTTTCTATTCAATGTTGCCGATAATGCGATAGACTCAGGGATCAAAATACCGTCTTCCTTGAGGTAGGGAAATAGATGTTTGAAGATCCAAACTTGTGGCTCTCTTTTTAGTAGTGCTGTCATCGTCTCGGAAATCACGATATCAAAGCTACATTTTTCTTCACCTTGCCATTTTAATGCATCGCAACAAACCAGCTGTTCGATACAGTGCTCGACATCAAAAGTATCAATTAACTTTTTCACCGCTACGACATTTTCTGGGTGTATATCAATTAGGGTGGCTTTTATAGGAAGACTGGGGTGTAGTGCTAACAATGGAAGCAATAGTGTAGCGTAAGGACCGGTGCCTGCGTATAGAATACGAACTTCGGATAAGCCTTCACGCAGTTTGTCTTCAATCGCTGCTTTTACGCCCTGCATAAAAACCAAACTGCGCAGCTGTTCTTGAGAGCATTTTGCGGCCTGAACAGGAGAAATAGCAACACCATATTCAGTGTGAACACTACTCCAATCATTCATATCAAACTGAGTATCAATCCCACTCAATTTACCAAAAAATGTGATGAACTCACCAAACAGAGTAGTCAATTCAGGTGATTCCTTATTTGCCGCAAAAATACTTGCTAAACACCCGTCTTTAAAGCCATTAAGCTCCATCTTTTTTTTCCTGTGATATATCATGCTAGTTATATTAAGCACTTATTCTTATTCAAGTATTATTAAAGGATAGCGTGTATATGTTTGCAATAAAAACCTTCAATTAACTTACCAAATCGCTTTTTATTCCTTAACCTGCAACTAGCTGTCGCACTTTGACTCCACCACCTCTGTAACATCCCACCGAATAAAATAGACAAAAGACATACTTCCCACATCAGCCCCCAAAAACGGTCCATTGTTAACAAAAAAAGGATAAAAACGTAAAAAACCAGTTTTTACATAACAAAAAGTTGAAATACCAACCAAAAAGGGACTATATTTGTTCAAATACTAAAATAAGATGTAAATAAAATAATTAAAAACCATAACAAGCATGATGGGGAAATCCGATGTCAACTATAAACAAGTCAGCACTCACCCTCGCTGTAGTTACCGCTTTGTCTTCTTCTACAGTTTCTGCTGCGACGTACAACCAATATAATTTTGAAAATAAGCCATCTCTAAAAAGTCAATATCCAGAATTGAAGGATAAACAGACAAGGAAATCGACACGGAACGTCGTAACATGGTTAGTTAAATTAACAACGCCCTCGGTTGCTGAACAAAATCTCGCCGGTATTAGCTTCAAAAATGCAACTTCAAGTATTCAGCAAACTCAACAAAGTGTAGAGGCTGCAATCGCTAGCACTAGCCCAACACTTCAAGTTGTAGCGAAAACATCTAAGCTATCCAATGCAATTATCGTCAATGGCGAAAAAGCAGAAGTTAACAAACTACTGAACAATCCTTTAGTACATTCAGTGTTACCTGTATTTGATTATAAATTGAATGTGGCTGACAGTGCTGATTACATAAAAGCAACGCCTTTAGTTTCAACAGGTGAAGTTACAGGTGAAGGAGTTCGTGTAGCAGTACTCGATACGGGTATTGATTACACTCACCAAGCATTTGGCGGAGCCGGCACAGCTGAAGCGTATGAAGCCGCAGCAAGTAACCCATCAGACACTCCAGCTTGGCCGCAAGGCAAAGTGCTAGGTGGTTATGATTTTATTAATAACGATCCAGATCCAATTGACGTAGGTACTAACCACGGTACTCACGTATCTCACTCAGTAACAGGTATCGCACCGAATGTTGAGTTATTTGTCTACTCTGTCTGTGCTGAAAGCTGCCCAGGTTTAGCGCAGCTATTAGCACTAGAGTCTGCCATGGATCCAAATGGTGATGGTGATATTTCCGACCGCGTGGATGTAATAAATATGTCACTAGGCGGAGACTTTGGTGATAATCGTGCAGGGGCGGTACAAGAGCTTATTGATAAAGCCGTGATGCTAGGTACTAACGTTGTTATCTCTGCAGGTAACGATGGCCCTACGCCATTTATCGTTGGTGGCCCTAGTACAACAGATAATGCGCTTTCTGTTGGTGCGATGGAGCACTCTGTTATTAAAGGTAAACACATTTTAGCAACCTTAATGGGCGAAACGACTGAAGCTGGTGCGGCAAGTTTTAACCCTGAGAACTTTGAAGAGTTTGAATTTAGTAGTGACACAACCCCACTAGCATTCGTTGAGACTGAAAAAAATGACCGTGGAGATGCAACATCCATTGCTTGTGATCCTTTTGCTGACGACGTTGACTTTACAGGTAAAGCAGTCCTAGTTGACCGAGGGGGCTGTAATTTCACTCAAAAAGTACTAAACGCCCAAGCGAAAGGCGCTAAGTTGGTGATGATTGCCAATAATGTCGAAGGTGCTGGTCCAACAGAACCCGGTGGCAGTGCTCCAGGTATTGAGATCCCAACGATTGGTTTGAGCTACAGCCAAGGTAAAGCACTTAAACAACAGTTATTGGCTGGAAACAATGTTGCCTATAATGTGAGTGCCACAGTCATCCTAAAAAAAGGCATGATCGCGTCATTCACCTCTCGCGGACCTTCTATCAGCGGACGATTAAAACCAGAAATCACAGCGCCGGGAGTTAGCATTATGACTGCGCATCCGGGCCTTGGTGATGGACTTACCCCAGCGAGTGGAACTTCATTCTCTGGACCTATTACAGCTGGCGCCATGAGTATGCTTAAAGAAGCACTACCAAATCGCAACGGTTTTGAACTAAAAGCGACATTAATGAATGCGGCTAACTTAGATGTTACCGTTGAACCTCGCTCGCAAAACCCAAATGCAGCGCTTGCGCCAATCAGCTTTATCGGTTCAGGTCTTGTGGACGTTGAAAAAGCGGCAAGCCTTCCGGTTGCAGCATGGGCTGAAGATACTATGCAAGCGGCGCTATCATTTGGCTTGGTTTCACTATCTGAAACTTCATCTATCACCAAAAAGGTAGTCGTTAAAAACTTCTCGAATCAAGAGCAAACTTATACCTTAGCATATGAGCAGCGATTTGCAGACGACGCCGAACGCGGTGCACTTAGTATGGCTTTCCCAGAGTCGATCACCGTTCCCGCAGGACAAACCATTTCGTTTGACGTTACGGCAACTATAGATCCAACTAAACTACCTGAATGGACTTTAACTTCTGCCAACATGGCATTCTTGGATGCAACACACGACCTTACAACGTTAGAGCTTGACGGTGCCTTGAACTTTATGTCTGGCGACGAAAAAGCGCTGCACTTGGTTTATCACGTGATACCAAAAGCCGCTGCCAACGCGAAAGTTATGCCTGTCGTTGATGACCAAGGTGCTAGACACGTATTAACCAATACAGGGGCTGCAACATTAGAACCATTTTTTGCTCCGACTGTCGCAAAAGATGAAGCAGGTGATAGCGAACGTTTGGATATAATTGGTGCTTCTGTAGAAACAACTTCAGTTCCAACTAGCGTTTGTGATACCGGTTACATGCTTTTCACGACCATGGTCACTAATCAACCTATTATCCACACCTATCAAGGTGGATTTATGGCTGATTTCGATTTGCCTGCAGAAGGTGGTACGTCGCCAGATGGCACTTATGATGTAACTGTTCAAAACGGCAAGCTAGAATGGTTTGGCAATTACTTGTCAGGAAGCGCCATTACCTTCACTCACCCTTATGGCTCATCGAGCGGTTCAATTACCAATATTAATTTTGCATCAGGTAATAATTTCGTCACCATGAGCAGTTGTGCCGACGCGTTTGGACTTACAGCTGAGCAGGTTGCGACTGGAGTTGAAACCAAAATTCGCTTCCGCACGGAAGAAGAGACTTGGATGCCGATCCCATCAAATTCTCTAGACGAAATGTTCGCTGATAGTTTCATGATAAAAGCACCAGCAATGGAAGTAGCTACAACTGAGGCAGAAGGTTTAGCTATGCTAGTTGATGATGCTGGTAATGAAGTGACAGAGCTTGCTCCTGGTGAGTCAGCAAACCTAACGTTCTCCGACAATGATTTCATGATTCTATCAAGTAACGGAGCGGTGCCAGTTATTGTTTCTCCGTCAGAAGAGTCAGCAAAAGCGCCAATCATTACTGCTGATCAGTCATTCTCGGTTGAGGAAAATACAGCGGTAGATACCGTTATTGGACAGTTAGAGGTTGAATACGCATCTGACTTTGCGAACCCGGTTTCTGAGTTTATTGTTATTGCTTCTACTTCTTCAGCTATCACGGTTAATGCATCAGGACAGGTCGTTGTCGCCAACAGCGAGCAACTAGACTTCGACTCAGGACTAGAAAGCGTTGAGCTTGAAGTCGTGGCAACAGATACTGGTGGCAATGTATCTGAGCCTGTAAAAATTATGGTCGAGGTAACAAACTTAATGGATGAAGAGTCAGAACAGCCGACTCCAGATCCAACGCCAACGCCTACACCATCAAAATCTTCAAGTGGTTCACTGTTTTGGTTACTACTAGCTGCACCACTGGCGCTGCTACGTAGAAGAAAATAACTCCGTACTTTTTGTAATTAAGTAATGATATGGCGAGCATTGTGCTCGCCATTTTTGTTTACTCTCTTCTTATTCGTTGTTTCGGATCAAATTGCTCCTAGTTATAACTGCTAAGCTACGATCAACTCAATCAAGGAGCAAAAAGATGAAAGCAGCGTTAGTGCACCAATTTAAGCAACCATTAGAAATTAAAGAAATTGAAAAACCGGAACTCACTCAAGGGTCGGTCATCGTTGAAATAGCTGCCTGTGGCGTTTGTCACACTGATTTACACGCCTGCCATGGCGACTGGCCTGTTAAGCCTAAATTGCCACTTGTTCCCGGCCATGAGGGTGTTGGTACCGTTATCGCAAAAGCTGATGATGTTAAACACCTAGCCGTTGGTGATAGAGTGGGTGTACCTTGGCTACATAGCGCCTGTGGTCATTGTGAACACTGCCTCAAAGGCGATGAAAACTTATGCCCTGATCAGTTAAACAGTGGTTATTCAGTTGACGGCGGGTACGCTCAATTTTGCAAAGCTGACGCAAACTACGTAATAAAAATTCCAGAAGGGTTATCATTTGTCGATGCTGCTCCGCTGTTTTGCGCTGGCGTCACCACCTATAAAGCGTTAAAAGTATCAAAAGCCAAACCCGGTGAATGGGTTGCCATTATTGGTGTAGGAGGCCTTGGTCACTTAGCAGTGCAATACGCCAAAGCGATGGGGCTGAACGTGGTTGCGGTTGACACTGGCGAATCAAAATTAGCACTGGCAAAGGAGCTTGGCGCCGATTTATGTATCGACTTTAAACACAAGGATCCCGCAGAGTTGATGCAACATAAGCTAGGGGGTGTCCAAGCAGTGGTCTGTACCGCAGTCTCAAAGCCTGCATTTACCACTTCATTCAATAGTGTAAAGCGTGGCGGCACATGCGTTTTAGTTGGTTTGCCTCCTGAAGAAATGCCAATCCCGATTTTTGATACTGTGCTTAAAGGTATCAGTGTGGTTGGCAGCATCGTTGGTACCCGTCAAGACCTCACTGAGTGCTTGCAGTTTGCAGCTGAAGGCAAGGTAAAGGCCATCATAGAAACCAAACCTCTAGAGCAAATCAACGATATATTTGACGATATGCTTAACAGTGAGATTAACGGCAGAGTCGTACTTACTTTCGACTAGACCCATCGAGCAGCCAAATACTTGTTATCCATTTGGCTGCTTTCTCACTTCGGCAAAGTGACAAAAACCTAGAACGACCAACCAAAACATGGGATGACAACGGCCAAAGAACAAATTGTTATTCCGAGCTTAGGTTAACAATACTTTGTGTATTCGAGTCTTAACAACGTTGAATACATGGCAGCCAGTCAAAGCAACATACTTCACCCAAGTCAGTCGTTTAGCTTTAAGTACTTCTACCATATATCAGCGCTCTCCATGCTGCTTTTTTTTCTTTCTGTGGTGTTCACATTTTTGGCATTCGTCAATAAAGAAGAGCAAGAAATAGAAAGAAATAGAAAGAAATTTTAATCTTGTTCGTTTATACCAAGAGTTAAGACTCAGCTCAGATCAACTCACCATGATGGCTTGGGCTTAGGGCTAAGCGTTGCGCTCGCTATTGTCACTCAGTATTTTAATGGCGTAATTGAGTGTGAAACGGAATCTAATTCCGGAACATGCGTAATTATCAAGTTGCCGAGCTAACGGACCCAGCCGATACTTAACAACACTCGAGTACCAGCTTCTACTTTAGAAACGGAATGCTCTGATTTATCAAAACCTGAACACGAGATAACAACTTGTTCTCTAGCAGCTGTTATCCCTTACTACTGCGTTAAATTTGCTTGCAATAGGCCAGCTATTGACGCACAAATTTGCCTTGTATTAAGAAATAACTTCTGGCTAGAGTGATATTACGCTTTTGAACTTAGGTATTTTAGTGAATTAACTAACTTCTTATCCCGAGTTCAGGTTCAAAAGTTTGATGCGACTACTGCTATAAAGCGGATCTTTACACTTAAATTCACCGCCTAACTTCGCCCGCTTTAACACAATATTTAACCTGAAATGTTTCCCTGAAACGACTTTATCGGTATGTGGTGGTACTTCGCATCCAGTTGGAAACATTAGTAAATAACCTGAGGTTTGGATAAGATATGTTCTAACTGGTTGTTTTTAAACTAAAATAAAATTATTTCCTTATCTAGCCAGAGAGTTTTGGGGATAACAAGGCGAATTTACGTACTAATAGCTGGCTATTGGAAGTGAATTCAACGCAGTTAGCGCGAAAACTGGCTGCTAGAAAGGCATAGATTATCCGAAGCTCAGGTTAAATACATATCAAACTTAACTGGCCACATCGCGCTTGCTAGTAACATTTTTTGATAGCCGGACTGTTGTCTGCCAAGTTGCCAGCGAAAATACTTTGGTTTACTTTCCATAAATGCACACTTTAAGCTTCCCTATTATTGCGGTAGCGCTTTGTAAATAGAATACAAAGGAACAACACACTGCCACTCTTCTTGGGAGATAGAGTACACAGCAAGGTCAAAGCACTCGTTCCGATAAACACCTTCGCGACGTAATATACCATCAAAGTCCGCGCCCAACTTTTCTAGCTGCCGGCGTGCTATACTGTTACGCTTGTCGACTCGAAACTCCACAAGTGCCAACTTGAGATTATTCAAATACTCTGTCACCAGTACACAAAAAACCTTGTCATACAGGGCATCGTGGATGAACCAACTCTCTTCTACCAGCACTTTTTTAGCCGCAGAATCATCGAATTTAATTAAGATCATGCCGAGCATTTCGCGCGTTTGAGTTTGTCGCACACAAATGCAATGCTTTGATTTATCTTCAGTAGCTTGTAAAAAAGGTACTAGCACTCTTTGTTGTCGTAACTTTAATAACTCTTCGGCATCGTACTCATCACCATATCTAAGCGAAAACAGACGCTCCAACCGTTTATATTCCCCTATTCTTAACGTTCTCAAAGCAAACGCTGAGTCCGAAAACTCAACACTGATATCACTTATGGGGATGTCTTTTTCACCTGGTGGAACGATCATTGGCTTTTTTGAGTGGCGGATGCATAACTTAGATTATTACACCTATTTAAGCCTAAAAGCTATGCCAGTGACTTCCCATCAAACTCAAACGACAGATAGCCCGTAAAGAACAAGTACAACTAAAGTTAACGCAAAGCTAACTCGGATCCGCTTGAGCACGGTTTCATCTTTCAGCGTTTTAAAAATCACACCACCTAATGCCAACCATATTGTGTCGACCACTATCGCCACTACGTAGCACACGCTAGCGGCAAGTAGCGTAGCAACTAGATTTGAGCTTGCCGGCACCGAAGCCGTCGCAAAAATAGCGATACACGCAGCGTAGGCTTTGGGGTTGAGGAGGTTAAGAATAAACCCATCTTTAAAGCTCGGTAGCTGCGCACCTGCACTGCCAAGCGCCGCGTTGTTTGCTGCAATTTTATAGGCGACGTAAATTAAGTAGGCCGCTGCAAGCCACTTTAGCACGAGCGTCACCTGAGGCTGACTTACCAGCAATCCAGCCACTCCCGTAGCCGCACAGCTAACTGCGACTAACAATCCCGCCAAAATACCAGCTAAGAACGGAAAGCCATTTCTAACACCTTGACTCGCCCCCGTCGCAGCCAGCGCAAGTGGCGCAGGTCCGGGGGAGCCAAGTAACACTGCGGTTGTAACCGCTACCGAAAGTAAAGCTTCAAACATCATATCGTCCTTATAAATTACAAGTCTGCATGGTGGAAATCAAAGAAGAAGCCGAATGGCAGGCACACCTTCGCGACCGAGCAACAACTCGGGAGTTTTTTTATAGAGAATAAGGCTCTTGGGAACCAGAGCCTTTAACTTAGTATGGAGTTACGCCTCTGGGACGCGAACTCGGCCTTCCATTAGCACGCGAGCGCTGCGGCTCATGATGGCTTTTTTAGCTTGCCAACGGCCTGACTCTTGTAGTGCTTCAGCGCCAACCTTTAAGGTGCCTGACGGATGTCCAAAGGTCACTGAGTTTAGCTCACCACCACCAGCAGCTTCGTTAACTAGGGTGCCAGGAATTGCCGCTGCGGTTGCTATCGCCACAGCAGCAGTTCCCATCATCGCATGATGCAACTTACCCATAGATAACGCGCGAACGTTTAAATCGATGGTATTGGCTTCCACCGCTTTACCGCTCGATGCAGCATAAGATTTAGCGGGTGCAACAAAAGCAATTTTTGGGGTATGTTGGCGAACTTTCGCTTCGTCAATATGACCTATTAAACCCATTTTAACTGCACCATAAGCACGGATCTTTTCAAATCGCTCTAGTGCAGCTGAGTCTCCATTAATCGCTTCTTGTAACTCTGTACCTTCATAACCTAAATCGGAAGCACGGAAGAAAAGCGTTGGGATCCCGGCACTTATCATGGTCACTTCAAAGGTGCCTTCATCAGGCACAGTTAATGTATCGACGAGATTGCCCGACGGAAACATATCAACATCCGGGTCGCTTGGATCCATAAACTCAACAACCACTTCTGCCGCTGGGAAGGTTACGCCATCCAGTTCAAAGTCGCCCGTCTCTTGCACTTCGCCGTTACTGATAGGAATATGCGCCACTATGGTTTTGCTAATATTCGCCTGCCAGATTTTAACGACGGCGATGCCGTTCTCGGGTACTTTATTCGCGTCGACTAAACCATTACTAATCGCAAACGCACCCACTGCGGCCGTTAAATTGCCACAATTTCCGCTCCAATCGATAAAAGGTTTGTCGATAGCAACCTGACCAAAAAGATAATTCACGTCGTGGTCGGCTTTGTCACTTTTACTTAAAATCACCGTTTTGCTGGTACTGGAAGTTGCGCCGCCCATGCCATCGGTATGTTTACCATAGGGATCTGGGCTGCCAATCACACGTAACAGCAAATTATCTCGCGCTTCACCCGGTTGCTGAGCATACTCGGGTAAATCCGTTAAATTAAAGAACACCCCTTTAGAGGTGCCGCCACGCATATAGGTGGCGGGAATTTTAATTTGCGGCTTAAATTGGCTCATGGTTATACGCCTTCCGCTTCGAGGAAGTCTTGAGCGAAGCGCTGCAATACACCACCTGCAGAGTAAATAGACACTTCTTCAAAGGTATCTAAGCGACAAGTCACAGGCACCTCTACACGCTCACCACTTTGACGATTAATCACGAGAGTTAATGTAGCGCCAGGTGCAGGTTCACCTTCAACGTCATAGGTTTCTGTACCATCGAGTTCAAGCGTTTTACGGGTAGTGCCCGCTTTAAACTCAAGCGGTAGTACACCCATACCGATTAAGTTGGTACGGTGAATACGCTCAAACCCTTCAGCTACGATAACCTCAACTCCAGCTAAACGCACACCTTTTGCAGCCCAGTCACGAGACGAACCTTGGCCGTAATCTGCGCCAGCAACGATGATCAGCGGTTGTTTACGCTCCATATAGGTTTCGATGGCTTCCCACATTCTGGTCACTTTGCCTTCAGGCTCAACACGCGCCAGTGAACCTTGTACTACATCACCATTTTCCACCACCATTTCGTTTAATAGTTTAGGGTTAGCGAATGTCGCACGCTGCGCCGTTAAGTGATCACCTCGGTGTGTCGCGTATGAGTTGAAATCTTCCTCTGGTAAGCCCATTTTAGCCAAATATTCACCCGCCGCACTACTTGCCAAAATCGCATTCGATGGTGACAAATGGTCAGTGGTGATGTTATCGCCTAAAATCGCCAGTGGACGCATACCTTTCATGGTGCGCTCACTCGCGAGTGCCCCTTCCCAATAAGGAGGGCGACGAATATAGGTACTCGTTGGACGCCACTGATAAAGTGGGTCGTTGTCTTCACCATAGTCTACCGTGAGGTCAAACATTGGTTCATAAACGGCGCGGAACTGCTCTGGTTTTACGCTTTCTTTGATCACCGCATCGATTTCTTCATCGCTTGGCCAGATATCTTTAAGCGTGACCGGATTGCCGTCTTGGTCGCGACCTAAGACACCATTTTCAATATCAAAACGCACGGTGCCTGCAATTGCATAGGCCACAACCAACGGCGGTGAAGCTAAGAATGCTTGTTTTGCGTATGGGTGAATTCGACCATCAAAGTTACGGTTACCCGATAGCACTGCCGTTGAATATAAATCGCGGTCAATCACTTCTTGTTGGATTTTCGGATCAAGTGCGCCACTCATGCCATTACAAGTCGTACAAGCAAAGGCAACCACACCAAAACCGAGTTGCTCAAGCTCAGGTAGGAGCTTTGCCTCTTCCATATAAGAACGTACCGCTTTTGACCCCGGAGCAAAAGACGTTTTCACCCAAGGTTTACGAACAAGGCCTAGCTTATTGGCATTACGTGCCAGCAAGCCAGCGGCAACGACGTTACGTGGGTTACTGGTATTAGTACAGCTGGTGATCGCTGCGATGATCACCGCGCCATCTGGCATCAAGCCATCTTTTGGCGCTTCAATCTCTTTAACGATACCTTGATTAGCAAGGTCGTTAGTTGCAACGCGGCGATGCGGATTTGAAGGACCGGCAATATTACGAGTCACCGTTGACAAATCAAACTTAAGTACACGCTCGTACTGCACGTTTTCTAGCGAATCAGCCCAAAGCCCTGTCAGCTTAGCGTATTTTTCCACCAGCTTGATTTGCTCGTCGTCACGGCCTGTAAGCTTCAAATAATCAATGGTTTGCTCATCGATGTAGAACATAGCTGCGGTTGCGCCATACTCTGGTGTCATGTTTGAAATTGTCGCACGGTCACCTAAATTAAGGTCTTGCGTACCTTCACCAAAGAATTCTAAGTAGCTAGAAACTACGCGCTCTTTACGCAAAAACTCAGTGATTGCCAGTACGATATCCGTTGCGGTGATCCCCGGTTGGCGTTTGCCAATGATCTCAACACCAACAATATCCGGCAGTCGCATGTAAGAGGCACGACCAAGCATCACGCTTTCCGCTTCAAGGCCACCCACACCAACGGCAATAACACCCAGTGCATCAACATGTGGCGTATGGCTGTCGGTGCCAACAAGCGTATCAGGGAAGGCAACACCGTCGCGGGCTTGAATAACTGGCGACATTTTTTCCAAATTGATTTGGTGCAAAATACCGTTACCTGGCGGGATCACATCGACGTTTTTAAATGCCGTTTTGGTCCAGTTGATAAAGTGAAAACGGTCGTCATTTCGACGGTCTTCAATCGCGCGGTTTTTCTCAAATGCATCTTCTTCATAACCGGCGTGCTCTACGGCCAAGCTGTGATCGACAATCAGCTGAGTCGGTACGACTGGATTGACTTTTGCCGGATCGCCGCCTTTTTCAGCGATAGCATCACGCAGACCCGCAAGGTCAACTAGTGCAGTTTGACCCAAAATATCATGGCAAACCACGCGAGCAGGAAACCACGGAAAGTCCAAATCGCGACGACGCTCGATGATCTGTTCAAGATAATCATTGAGTTTTTCAGGCTCAGCGCGGCGTACTAAGTTTTCAGCAAGGACGCGCGAGGTATAAGGTAAAGTCTCGTAGCTACCTGGTTTGATAGCTTCTACCGCTTCTTTTGTATCGTAATAGCAAAGCTCAGAATCAGGTAAACGTTTACGGAATTGAGTATTCATAACAACTTCCAACAATCGGTGACGGAGAACAGGCGGTCATGGCGACCGCCAGAATAGATTCGAACAGTGTTCGATTAACGCTCAGAAATGGCAGGAACTGGGCGTAGCTCCTCGCCGGTGTATTCAGCCGATGGGCGAATGATACGGTTATCTGCGCGCTGCTCCATAACGTGTGCAGCCCACCCTGTTAAGCGTGACATAACAAAGATTGGTGTGAACAATTTAGTCGGGATCTTCATGAAGTTATAAGCTGATGCATGGAAGAAATCGGCATTACAGAATAGTTTTTTCTCGCGCCACATGACTTCTTCACAGCGCACAGATACAGGGTAAAGTACCGTGTCACCAACATCTGCCGCTAGTTTTTCAGACCAACGTTTGATGATTTCGTTACGAGGGTCACATTCTGAGTAAATAGCATGACCAAAGCCCATGATCTTCTCTTTACGCTCAAGCATACCCATCATTTCTTGCTCTGCGTGATCAGCCGACTCAAAGCGCTCAATCATTTCCATTGCGGCTTCATTTGCCCCCCCGTGAAGTGGACCACGTAGAGAACCAATCGCACCAGTAATACAAGAATGCATATCAGAAAGCGTTGAGGCACACACGCGCGCTGTAAAGGTCGACGCGTTAAACTCATGTTCTGCATAAAGGATAAGTGATACATGCATCACACGCTCATGTAGCTCACTTGGTTTCTCGCCGTGCAGTAAGTGTAAGAAATGTGCACCGATTGAGTCGTCATCCGTCTCCACATCGATACGAACGCCATCATGACTAAAGCGATACCAATAACAAATAATGCTTGGGAAACTTGCTAGCATGCGATCGGTTACTTTACCTTGTTCATCAAAGCTTGCTTCACCTTCAAGGTTACCAAGCATTGAACAGCCCGTACGTAATACGTCCATTGGATGTGCGTCAGCAGGAATACGTTCTAATACTTCTTTTAACGCCTGCGGCAAACCACGCATTGCTTTTAGTTCGCTTTTATAAGCGTCCAGTTCAGCTTGATTTGGTAAGTTACCTTTAAGGATAAGGTGCGCGACCTCTTCAAACTGACAATTTTCAGCTAGTTCCTTTACGTCGTAGCCACGATAAGTCAAACCTGAGCCCGACTTACCTACCGTTGATAGTGCTGTTTTTCCTGCTACTTGACCACGAAGGCCCGCGCCACTTAGTACTTTAGCCATATTATTGTCTCCTGAATTTTTTACCTGCTGGGTATTGATATTTTGTGCTGCTGAGCAACCCTCAGCAGCTTTAATTTTTTACTTATTTTTACCTTCGGCGAATAATGCATCGAGCTTTTGCTCATAATCGTGATAGCCAAGGTAATCATACAAATCCATACGGGTTTGCATAGTATCGAGTACCGCTTTCTGGTCTCCATTTTCTAAAATAGACTGATACACCAGCTCCGCCGCTTTGTTCATCGCTCTGAACGCACTCAATGGATACAGCACCATATCTACGCCCCACTCACCCAGCTCAGCTTTGTTCCAAAGTTCTGTCTTACCAAACTCAGTGATATTTGCGAGGATGGGCACATCAAGTGCTTCGCTGAATGCGCGATAGTGTTCTTCAGTTTGTACTGCTTCTGCGAAGATGCCATCAGCGCCTGCTGCAACATAGGCTTTCGCACGCTCAATTGCCGCATCTAACCCTTCTTGCGCAAACGAATCCGTTCTTGCCATGATAAAGAAGTCAGGATCGGTGCGCGCATCCACTGCTGCTTTAATACGGTCGATCATTTCTTCGGTCGACACAATTTCTTTATTTGGGCGGTGGCCACAGCGTTTTTGCGCTACTTGATCTTCCATGTGTACCGCAGCTGCACCTGCTTTTTCCATATCTCGGATGGTTTTTGCAATATTGAATGCACCGCCCCATCCAGTATCAATATCGACCATTAAAGGTAGATCACAAGCCGAGGTAATGCGACTTACATCTGCAATTACATCATTTAAAGATGTCATTCCTAAGTCAGGTAGCCCATACGATGCGTTAGCAACGCCACCACCAGAAAGATAGATAGCTTGGTGACCGATTTTCTTTGCCATCATCGCGCTATATGCGTTGATAGTGCCGACGATTTGAAGCGGTTTATTGGCTTTTAATGCTTCACGAAATTTTTTTCCTGCGCTCATGATGATCTTCTCTCTTAAAAGTGTGATTGATTGCTTGCTAATTTGGCTGCGATATTATTTTTAGAATATTGAATATGTCGACGCATCAGTATTTCTGCCAGTTCTGGGTCGCGGTTACTGATCGCGCGAACGATATGTTTATGCTCGTCAAATGCCGTGGTAACGCGAGGACCGGCCATCCCCAACTGCACACGATACATACGTACCAAGTGGTACAGTCCATTGACTAGCATAGAGATAAGGCTCGCATTTTTACTGCCCAGAATAATGCGGTAATGAAAGTCGAGATCGCCCGCTTCTTGATAATAAGAATGTTGGTTCTTGACTTCATCGAATTGACTCGACAACAAACCTTCTAAGTCTTGAATTTCAGCTTCAGTCATGTGTTGTGCTGCAAGTCTTGCCGCCATCCCCTCTAGCGCCTCACGGATCTGATAAAGCTCCATAAGGCCTTCTGGTGTGAGAGTAACAACGCGCGCCCCGACATTGGCTTTGCGCTCAACTAGGTGACATGACTCCAAGCGATTGATTGCCTCGCGGACAACCGCTCTGCTGACTTCATACTTTGTCGACAATTCCATTTCGCTGAGCTTAGAACCTGCTGTTATTTCACCTTCTACAATCTCCTTTCGCATGCGAAAGAATGCTTTGTCAGAAGAAGTAACCGCTTGCTCGTCAAAAAAGCTCATCATTAGTTAGCCAGTCTTAGTCATTTAAGTTGTAGACAATATAGTGCTGGTTGACGCAGACGTCAACCAGCCCCACCGCAAATTGTCGACAATTTCCAACATACGTAGTATTCACCATATTTATAGTTTGTGGCGAATAATCAGTTTGATGTATTTATTTCGACACAGTAGCAGCTAAGGATTAATTGCATCGATTAAAAATCAAGCATATTATGGAGATACCTTTATTTTGGCCTGAAGATCATGATGCGGTGTTTGCAAATAGTTATGCTTATCCTTTTGCTGCTAACCGGCTTAGCGCAGGCGAAAACCTATACCGTACTGGTCTATCACGGTGCCAATCCTCCTTACTATCTTGAAGAACAGGGAAAACCCAAAGGTATTTTTGTCGACATTTTTCAAGAGTTGGCAAAACTGACTTCACACCAGTTTGAGTTTATGCCACTCTCTGTCGCCAGAGGTCAACGCTATTTCGACCAAGGTAAAATAGATATTGAGCCTGGGATAAACAAATCGTGGCGGGCTGAAGCGGACGTTCCTGGGATTTACAGCATAGACTATGCCTTTTCAACAGAAGTACTGCTTGGTTATCAATCTCGCTGTGTGGGTAAACACAAGCCTGAGCAGTTTTACGGCGCATTAGTCGGTAAAGTAAGAGGGTATCGTTACGATAACTTTGAAGCCCATATAGGTAAGGACAAGATCGTGGTTTACGAAAATGTATCTGAGAAAGAACTGCTAGCACAGCTTGAGCATGAGCGTTTAGACTACATCATGATTGGGTCGGTGACAGCAGACTACTATATTTCGCAACAACCAAAGTATCGCAAATTTCAGTCCTGCTATGAAATAAGCCGATTACCTGTCCATATGCGCTTGCAGCCTCATCTGACTGAGTTACAAACAGAAATAAATATTGCCTTGCGACGAATGATTAATGACGGAAAAATAAAATCCATCTATGCTAAATATAGATTAACGCATTAACGGGTGGAGTATTTTAGTAATGACCAATGCTGTTGTTGGACGTCTACTACTGTTTATTTTGCTGATTAGCCCGTTGCCATTATGGGCGAAATTACAGGTTGTTACGGAACTTTCTCCACCCAATCAAACCATAGAAAACCACCAAGTTGCAGGCTCGAGTACCGATCTAGTCAAAGCGATTTTAAAAGCGGCTGAACTCGAAGGACAGTTTTCTATTTACCCTTGGGCTAGAGCTTTTAAATTAGCGCAGCATAACAAACATACCTTAATTTATAGCATCGCAAAGACACCCGCGAGAGAAGACAGTTTTCATTGGATTGGCCCCGTCGCTGTGTTTCATTTAGGGTTCGTTACCAATCGCTATCGCGAGGACATAAAAATCCAATCACTAGAGGATGCCAAACAATACAAAATAGCGGTTCAGCGTGGTGATATCGCCGAAGGCACACTTAAAGCACTCGGGTTTAACTTTGTTCAAACCAGCGACATCGAAAAGTCATATGAATTACTCGTCGCAAATCGCGTTGATTTAGTGATTGATGACCCGCGTTATATCAAGACCATGGCCATGGAGCTTAACCTTCCGGCTGACCACTTTACTTTTTTATACGATGTAGAAGCACTCTCGGTTAAAGGTTACCTTGCAACGAACAACCAATTACCAGCCGATATTGTCGAGCGCTTACGCATTGCGTTTGCAAAAGTGAGTAAAACACCAGCCTATCATAAGGTATTGGAGCTTTAGCTAATACCAATCACATTAATTCAAAGTACTTTCACTTATCCTGGTTTGTATGGACACGTTTAACCGTCGCTGTTTTCCATAAAAACCAATACCAAGCAAGTAGCTCATCTCAATAAAAAGAGATAACATTTCAGCCTAAACCTGCCGATTACAGTAACGATTAGAAAGGAAAAACAGTGATTGAACGAATTGACACCAAACAACGAATGAGCCGTATTGTAAAACACAATGGTACCATTTATTTATGTGGCCAAGTGTGTAAAGACGCCGAGCAAGGAATTAAAGAACAAACTGAAACCATGCTTGAGAAAGTTGATGAGCTACTTATTCAAGCAGGCAGCGACCGCAAACACATTCTTTCTGCGACAATTTATATTAAAGACATGAAGTATTTTGCAGCAATGAACGAAGTGTGGGATGCATGGGTGCCTGAAGGTTATGCACCAGCTCGCGCTTGTGTAGAAGCGAGCATGGCTCGTGATGCATTGCTTGTTGAGATTTCGGTGGTCGCTGCGGAAATCTAGTCTAAAGACATAAGCCTGATTTAGATAAGGCTTACCTTTACTCTGTCAGATTTGGTTTTTAGATATTGATCAAATCTGACAGCCGTATTTGACGCGGCAGTGTAAGGTGGTAATGATACCACCTAAAGTAGTGTCCGGATTTATTGAACCACAACAGTGGGTGTCTTTGGTTTATTGTTATGGCGCTGAACTCAAAGCTAGTTCTTGTATGTCAATTAGGTCAACTTCCCTACCCAATATTCGCTTATACTCTACGAGATGATGTACTGGAATAACTGGCAGTTCGATGTCTTGATAGTATTTTACCACTGACTCTGAAAAGTGGATTTCAAGCTCATGCCAAGAGCCATCTAGAGCCGACTGTATCTTCGTATTTTGAGATAAACCGATTTCAATTTTCTGATTTTGGTAAACCAACTGGAAATACTCTAGATCCCAACCGTACTCTGCATAATGACTTAACGGTTTAGATATGAACTGCGATACGCGAGCTAAGACCTTATTTGCGTCGGAGTTGTGGATATAAAGGTCTATATCAGCGATTTCACGACTGCCACCATGAATCGTTGCAGCTAGCCCACCGACAATTTGATACTCAACACCCTCAGAATCCAAGAGTTCTTTGAGCCATTTCAAGGCTACTTTCACTTTATTACTCATCTAATTCCCTTAGCTGAATTTTGCCCTGCGCCATAGACATAATGACTCCCACACGGTGTTAGCCTCCGCTTTTCGTGGGTTAGCTTAATTCAAAGCCAGAGCCATAATTAGTTTGTCAAATAACTAAACAGCAGAGGCTAACATGAATAAACATAGCACACTTTTTATCGCTCTTGATACACATAAAGAATTCAACGAAGTCGCCTATATTGAAGAACATAGAGGCGCAAACGCTGTTCACCTTGGCCGATTCTCCTCTTCCAAACTGGCCGTTCAAAAGCTCGTTCGCCAATTCGAATCTAAATACTCTGGCGCAACCCTTCACTTTGTTTATGAAGCGGGACCATGTGGTTATTGGATTTACCGATTAATTACCAGTCTTGGCCACTTCTGTTACGTGGTCGCTCCTTCGCTTATTCCTAAAAAGCCTGGCGAGCGTATCAAAACTGATAAACGCGATGCACTTAAGCTCGTAAAACTCCTCAAATCTGAAGACCTAACACCCATTTATGTCCCTGAGCCGGAAGATGAAGCCATCAGAGATTTATCTCGTGCTCGAGAAGTCGCCATGAAAGACTTAAAAGATGCTAAATATCAATTAAAAGCGTTGCTGCTTCGCAATAATATTAACTACAAAGGCACCGCAAATTGGTCGCAGAAACATTTACGTTGGCTCACTGAGCTAGTGCTTCCACATCCCGCACAGCACATTGTCTTACAAGAATTTCTGCAAACAATTACCGAGCGAATAAGCCGACTTGAACGACTAGATAATGAACTGACACATCACGTTCATCAGTGGCGTTATTACCCCGTAGTTAAAGCAATACAAGCTATGCGTGGTGTTCGCTTATTAGTCGCAACTGGCGTTGTCGCTGAGCTAGGAGACTTATCGCGCTTCGACCATCCCCGTAAATTAATGAGTTATCTTGGTCTTGTGCCCAGTGAACACTCAAGTGGTGGCAAACGCCATATTGGCGCCATCACAAAATGCGGAAATGGCCGAGCAAGGCGCCTCCTTGTCGAGGGCGCGCATACATATCGCTATGCAGCAAATATATCGACAGATATGCAAAAACGACAAGAAGGTTTGCCAAAGAACATTATTGATATTGCCTGGAAAGCACAGCTTAGGCTCTGCAAGCGTTATAAAAAGATGATAGCCAAAGGTAAACATTACAACCTTGTTGTCACTGCAATTGCCCGAGAAATGATTGCGTACATATGGGCAATCGCTAAAGAAGTGGTGCTTACGCCTGTGAATACAAAACTGAGATTGGCAAGAGTACCCGCATGAGAAACGAATTAGAGTTGATGCATGGGATCAAGCATCGGGTGTGGCACAACCACCGACGGCGTTAGGATGGCAATGCAGCTAACGCTGCATTGAACCACGAACATAGACTGAAGACAGGTGCCACGACGAACTAAGTAAGGTCTGCTCTGTTACTAGAAATAGTAATAACCAACGAATATCAGCAAAATAACCGACGACATTACTTGCTTCATCCTATGTATTAACTCGCTCTAATTCGAGTTGAAATAGTTATGGCTTAAAAAGTTAGGCGGGATCAGTGCGTTTAACTTGACAGTGGGAGTCATACCAACGCCGCGTTAAACGGCAGAGTAATGCTTGCTAAAATGTGAAGCGAAGCGGAACCGAGCAAGCGTTACGGTGTCCGACTTTTTTAACGCCTTGTTAGAAGCCGCCTCTTCGTTGTTCTTTTGAGGGATCATGTGGCTTTACATTGCCCCCTTGCGTAGCTTTATTTACGTACCCTAAATCAGTTTCAATTTCTACTTGAACCAAGTATGGTTTGCCCAATGAAGAGCGCCAGTAGTGATATTTTTCCTGATATTCTTGATTAAAGCTAAACTTAGCTGAAACTGACTTAATCCATTCATTTGGGAGCTTATGTGCGTTAAGCATTCGGTTCATTTCAGACTTCATCGATTGGCACATATCAGCTAATAAAGGTGAACTGATGTCGCCCCTGTAGTTTATTAAGTCTAGCGAAATAGTATCAACTCCATGTTCTTGCGCTAGCAGAAATAACTGACCTACGGCCCAATAGCCTAAATAATCATTATTTCGACCACTCAGTAATTCTGCGAGATTTTTCACAATCCCTTTAAATTCTCTACGACGAGGCATAAGTTCTCATAGGCTTCTAACGCCGCCGTAAGAGGCGGAAAATGCTTGGCTATAATTGGCGACGAAGGAGCGAAAGCCAAGCTTTTTACGTCCTTCTTGACGGCTTTGTTAAGCGCTTATTCTCCATCATCCCACGAGTTAAGAAAATCAGCTAAAACATCGCCGTGACAAGCTTCTGGTTTGCAAAAACAACCCAGCCTTTTTCCTTTGAGCTTGAATACTTCTGATTTTTCTTTATTTGGAAACTTTTCATAATCAAAGTCATATTTGAACTTACGGATAACTTCTTCTCGGCTTTCGCCTTCTTCGTGCATCGAATAAGGATTTCCCCAATATGATCCTCTACCTATATATTCATAGTTGGGAGTGCTTTTTTCATTCTGATATTCTGTTTCTCTTTTAATATTTATAACGCGTGTAATGGATATCTTTATTCGCCTAATCGGCTTCCCACTAGCTTTTAACTTTATTGTTTCTTCTAGGAATTCCTCACCATCATCAAAAATCAACGCATGAGTGATATTGTCATCTTCCCACGTATCTTGTTTTCTGCACAACACGCCGAAATCATGACAATACTTTTCAATAAAGCCATTAGGGTCTTGATAGTAAATGAATATACATTCATCTAGATTGGATGTGATCTTTTCAACCTTTCTAACGAACTTGGTGTAACAATTAAAAAGAGCTGGATAAAGTAATAATACATTTGCCATTAGAATAAGTGCTTAACTTTTAGGTCTAAATCAGAATGTTCATTAAGATATTCCACTACCAACCTTCTATGGCACAAGTGTGGTTCGTGCTCGCTGCATAACAAACAGCCATGATCTAGCAGCGCTGGCTTCACAGATTTTTCAATATTCCTTTGGCTCATCAAATTTATGAATTTGTCTTCATAAATTTCCCAAGTCATATCACCTTTCTTATAGGCATTTAATATATCCTTTGTCGGTGCCATTTCCGGTAAATGAACATAATCCGTACTGCACAGCTCTTTCAAAAAGAACTTTAGGTCATCTCTTTTTGCAAATCCTGCCAACTGAGAAACGTTATTCAAACGCACATCAATTAAAGTCTTTACATTTTCCCCCCTCAAAAAGTTGAAAAATGTTTCAGCATTCTTCTTTGTAAATCCGATCGTATAGATGTCAATGTCACGATCCATAGCTTCTAATCTCCTCATGAAAATCTGGAAACGAATAAATTCCATTAACCTGAAGCCAATAGCCATTCCTGTCGCCAACTTCCCATACCCTGCTGAGTCCTACTCTTAGGTAGATCGAATCCTGCTGGCTAATTAAATCTGTAACCTCGTTAAGCCTGCCATCATCCTGATGAGCTTTAGCATAGTCATGAAAGCCTCTGTCTGTAATAGATAAGTAACTGTATCTGTGTCCGCTATTATCAGTAAATGTTGCCTTTACCTTTCCGGGCTTGTATTGATCTTCATGAATTGTTAATTGATGAGGGGCGATTTTAATAGTTATTATCGAGCAGTTCGCCTCTTGATCGTGTGGAATGTGCTTTTGATTAACATCGAAATCAAAACCGAAACCATCTGAAACAGAATCACTTAATGAATTCTCTAAGATTTGAAGGAATTGATCGCCACTACATGCCCCATGAAAATTTAGATTTGAATAGTTTGCATCCTCTATATGAGGATTTTCTCTATTTGGTTGTAGGCTAAGGTTCCCTTTGAGGATTGCTCCTGGATGAATGCCTAGCTCCTGACATCTTGAGCTTTTCAAGTAAGGCATTGGTCGTAAGCATTCGCCCGTATTTACATCAATAACCGCAGTACAGACATTTTCACCGTTAGAGAATCTAGTTAGGTCTGTGATTATTACTTCTCTCATATTTACTCCTTGAGGTTGATGCTTACTTGCGCTTAACAGCTTATTAGCATGAATTCCTGAATATCTCACTTATCCACAAGAGAAATGAATACAACATTCAAGCTAACTTTATTTAATATTTTTAGTAAGTTACCAGCCAAACTTTGTCATTTCAACATGCAAATTACCTGAAAAAACGAGTTGGGACTTATCCGAGCCACAAATTGGCTCGCTAAGAACAAGTTGCAAATAGCTAACATATTAAAAATACTCAGTTTTAAATGGCACTTACGAGATATCCGAGCCTTTTTATTTCTCGTTATTGATCTTTTCTTAAAACATTAGGCAGCTTACCTTGCAATTTTGTTACCTGTCACTTATAACTGTATAAATAAACAGTGAACAAAGAATTCAAAATGCCTAAATCACCATTTTTAGAGTTTGTTAGGCTAGAGCTTAGAACAAAACGCTATAGCATCAGAACAGAGAAGTCCTACCTATTTTGGATTAAGTCCTACATTTTGTTTAATGATAAAAAGCACCCTGAGCAAATGGGCAATCAAGAAATTGAGCGTTTTTTAAACCACCTTGCGGTCAACAAGCAAGTTAGTAGCGCAACGCAAAACCAAGCGTTGTGTGCCCTTATTTTTTTATATCGCTATGTGATACAGCGGGAAATTCAAGGGTTAAAATACACGCTAACTAAAAAAGAGCAAGCAATCCCATGTGTACTAACTCATGAAGAGGCAATGATGATTATCTCTAAGCTACATGGCAAGTATCAATTAGTCGCATCTCTTCTTTATGGTTGTGGGCTCAGAATAAACGAAGCCTTACACCTGAGAATAATACCAATTAGCTTAATTAAGTGATCTATTTTGAGGCGAGAAAATCTTGTCGATAGCTAGGCGAAAATTTTGCTATTTAGTTGTTCTAAATGAGAAATTTTTAACGCAGTTAGCGTCAGATTTGTTCCTTCAAATTGAGCAAGTATTAAGACTAATTGGTATAAAAGATATCAACTTTACTAATAGCACTCTATTTGTATTTAGAGGAAAGGGCAAAAAAGACCGATATACGCTGCTGCCCAAGTCATTGCATTCGCAATTAACGGCGCAAATCGAATATGCAACCATGGTACATCAGCAAGATATAAAAGCGGGCTTTGGTTTTACATCTTTGCCTGTATCTCTTATCAAAAAATATAAAAATGCAGCTAAAGATCTTTCATGGCAGTACCTTTTTCCTTCCACTACTCGCTGTCAGCACCCCATGATGGCTATATTTGCCGGCATCACATACACGAAACCGCTTTTAGAAAACAGCTAAGGAGCGCTGTTAAGCAATGCAATATCCCAAAACAAGTTAAAGCTCATACTTTCCGACACACGTTTGCAACACAACTATTAATCAACGGAACCGATATCAGAACTGTTCAGGAGCTTTTGGGCCACACTGATATTCGTACAACTGAAAGATATACTCATGTTATTGGCACAAGATTTGGCACCACCCTCAGCCCACTGGAGAAACTTTAAAACTTCATAAACTTCAAGCACTTATCTACTTAAGTACTTGCTTTCTTCACAAACTTCGCTGTCACCATCATTTCACCAACGCCATCAACCTTGCAGTCAAGTTCGTGGTCTTTTTTATCGAGCACGCGCCTTACCAAGGCCTTAGTGCCAATCTTAATGACTTGTGAGCTGCCTTTGATTTTTAAATCTTTAATCACAGTGACTTTATCGCCATCGGCCAATAATGTGCCATTGGCATCTTTTACTTGAATGTCGTCCTCGGTAGCAGTCGCGTTTGGATCCCATTCGTAAGCACATTCAGGGCATACTAGCTGACTTTGATCTTGATAAACATATTCAGAATTGCACTTGGGGCAAGGTGGTAAAGACATATATTGTCCATTCACTAATTCAATTTAAAGCACATAGTAATATCAACGTTCTGAATTTAATAGGGATAATGTCAACTCTTTCGATCCGAGACTTTAGGATGAGATTTTGGCACTAAAATTGCTGGCTAATAATCGTATTTAACCAAATGCATGGAAGGAATTCTCAATGATTATTAATCAATCTAATAATGTCAGTGCCGTATACTCTCAACTCGCACAACAGCAGTCCACGTCTCGACAAGATGAGAAACAGGAAGTAGTAGCCACAGATACTGTAGCAATCAGTGAGGCTGGCAAACAAGCGCACCAGAACTGGCAAAATATTGCCTCTAAATATGATGTAAATAATATTTCGGCTCAAGAAGCTCGCGCTATGTCTAAAGAGTTGTTTGAAGGGGGCTTATCAGTACTGGTCAAATGATGGCGATCGGTGCACCAACTTCTATGGTGGAAAATCCATCTCAAAAATACAATCTACTTAATGACATGAAGCATACTTTTAGTTTATCAAACTCGCTTTCAGCTCAAACCAAAGAGGCTAGAGCCAACTATTTAAATTCGATATCGATTTTGGAAAGGCTCAATAGTGAAAGAAAGGGACTAAATGGCTAAAATATTCTAGATAGGTGCATTTAGTATTATTCAAATGCACCTTAGTGTTTAGTTCAAATCAAACTAATTAATATAAAGTGAGTCGCTTGACGTACCAAATGGCGAAGCTGTTGAATTTGAAGAAACTTTAACTTGACCAGACTCTTGACCTGAGAAGTCCCAACCATACAACCAACCCGTGACAGTTTCCCCAACCGAACAACGGTGTAAATCGTTGCCACACCGAGCTTCACTCAATCCAGTTGATTTAGAGATCCCATTCATCACCGCATTATTCGGATTGCCATAACCAAACTGCCAAGCGTAGATAAATAGATAGCTGCCACCGTGGTTAGTTCCTGTAGAAAGTTGACTTTGTGAAATAGTCTGATCGCCGCCTAATTGCGAACGTACGATACCCAGCTCAAAATACGTGATCCCTTGAGCCGGTGCCATTGGCATGATCTCAGCACTACTCATTGAAAACTCATCTCTCGCAACAGGTGCATGCATAGCAAGTGGGGGTTGTTCAAAGTCTAGCGAATAGTAAGTAGTTGGGTTTTTCATCACACCTTGCTCGATATCTCCAGCAACAGCAGAAAATGCGGAAGTGAGCGTCAACATTAGTAGCATTGAATAGCTTTTTTTCTTCATCTTAATTATCCTTTTAAACACTTTTTAAGTTATCGATGCCAGTGATGTCAATTCGTTTTAACTTATACACATTAGCAAGCTATGGATAACACTTTCAAAATTAAAACAAGCTCTTAGGTTAATCTTGAAATGCATATGGCTTAGCAAAAATTAAAGCGTTATCTACTCAAAGATAGATAACTTCATTACGAGGATTGATATAAACCGCCGCTGGCAGTTACAAACATTAACACAAAAACAACACCAAACAACAAAACAAACCAATTAATTTACACTTTGTATTTATAACAAGATCTGAATCAAGTAATAAAAATGTCAAGCACGCTGGACATCAGTAGTGCTAATGCGTTGTAAAGTAGAAAAGAGATGAGTAATACTCAAAAACTAAAGCGATTATAGTTATTGACTGAGTGGAAAATTTTTTGATATTCAGGCACAAAAAAAGCAAGCCTTAGCTTGCTTTTTCTTCATCAATTAAGCGATTAAAGCTTAACGATGTTCTCAGCTTGAGGACCTTTTTGGCCATCAGTTACTGTGAATTCTACTCTCTCGCCTTCAGCAAGTGTACGGAAACCGTCACCTGTGATTGCGCTGAAGTGTGCGAACACGTCAGGGCCATTTTCTTGAGCGATGAAACCAAAACCTTTAGACTCGTTAAACCACTTAACGGTACCTGTAAGAGTGTTAGACATAATACTAATCCTGATATAAAAACAAAAACCAATGCTGCGCATTGATGAGCTATGCCCATGTGGGCGCATAGACCTAAATTTGTAGAGTGGATAAAACTTCAGGACGGTACTACTACAAGCAAACACTTATACAACAACGTAATGGAGATTTTAAAACACTGACTCAAATTCTGTCTATGAACATCATATAGGGATTCCACCCTAAGTCAATGTATTTTTAATCATCAATATGACTTGCTAATGACAAATATCAATATTTTTTTGGCTACTTTTTCAACCCCCTATTTTTAAACACATTATTCCCCTAACTCCCCGAAAATTCTAGAGATTGCAATAAAATATTCATAAAGCTATCGGTGCTTTTTTGTCTCTAATTCTCGAATTAATTGTACCACCTGATCCACGACCACTTGCGGGGCATTCATAGGTACGGTGTGGTCACTTCCATTAGCAATAATGAGCTCAGAATCACAATGTGATGCCAACGCTTCTTGTCCTTCTCGCCACGCTTTTACATCGCGCTGAGTTGGATCAAATGGTCTTTGGGCGACAATGACACGACACGGAATATTACTCGGAGCTTGATGCGCCCGAACACTCGCAACAGTTTCACTTAGCGCTTGCGTTTCACGGCGTAGTGCTTCACCGAAGGTATTCTCTGGCAGCGTGCTCAACGGCTTAAGTAACTTATCCTGCGCTAAGGCGTGGGTTTTATCGATGAAATAAACGGTCACTGGGTCAACATACAACAAGGCAGCTACTTGCTCAGGATAATAGGTAATGTAATTTTGCATCATATAGTATGCGTATGAATGACCGACATAAATAAACGGCGGCCGAATATCAAGCGTTCTTAACACTTCACGAAGATTATGATTATCCGTATCAACACTGTAGGCTCTGCGGCTAAGCTCGCTTTTACCATAACCCTCACGGTTATAGGCTACCAACGCATTGGGTACTTGCTGTGCGAGGCCTATCATAACTGCCGTCCAGTAAATTGCAGGCGCAGCTGAACCACTTTCAAAAACAATGGCAGGTTCATTGCCCGCAACATGATAAACCTGCAAAGATACTTTGTTCGCAACCACGATGTGCTCTTGAATATCGCGTTCAAGCGCCGCCTGTGCATAAGCATTATTAATCAGCAAATAACCCAATAAAGTTAGCATGCGATACATATCGTCTCCTTGATATCTATAAATCGACTCTAAAGTTAGCAGCTAGATGCATCATAAGCTAATGACATTTTTGCTGCATTTCCCCTCTTTTCAACAAAGTGAAAGCTGTACTTAAAACTCAAATTCCAATGCAAGTCTAAAGCTATGATCTTTGCCGGATTGGCTGATCTCCGAAATAAAACCCGCTTCCCATTTCAGCTGTTTTTGACCTTCGAATCTATGCAGCCCAATAAATCCAGGACCAACACCAAAAAAGTCTTCTCCCACATAAACTTCAATCGCTGGCTGAAAAGCACTATACAAGCGATAGCGCAGTTGCGCTCTAAACTCAGACTCCCACTCATCTTCAATATCTTTGCCCCACTCCCTCACCAAGAATGCATTCATGGTTAGGCTCGTGCGACCAAATTCCTTCTCAAATAAAAACCCAGCGGTCGCTTCATAGGCATCAAATTTATGGCGTTTTTCAAGCTCAAACAGCATGCCAATATCCGCCCAATAGCGCCCTTGTTCCACAAATTGCCAACGCGACTCTAACTCGTAAGCCGCCAAGTCAAAATTGCCTTCATCGTCGCGCTCACCAATAGCATAACCTTCAATGGTCATCGTCTCCGTGAGACTCCAACCAAGTCCTAAGCGCTGTGCCAACACATTCCCTTGCTCGGTTTGGCGAGATAGCAGTCGCCACTCCAACTCACGTTCAAGCGGCATCACATAAGGGTGATAAACTTTGTCCACCACCATGCCATCCGCTTTTGCGCTGAACGCCACAACCCCAAAAACACTCACCAGCAGCGCGAGTAAAACATTATTTCGCATGCGCTGTTCTCCAATATGTACACCCCAAGAACGTAATCAACGCGCCCCCAAATCCTGCAAGAGTCGCAGCGTTTGGTGTTGCTTCATACCCCACTAATACTCTAAGCACTCGACCAACAACACTGTGTTCATCCACGATTTGTCGCAGGTCTATTTCAAGTCTGGCTGCACTAATTAAGTCCACCTGAAGCGCCAAGTCCAATGCCATCGACACCTTACTCGCACCGTGTAAAGCCAATAACAACAGCAACAACCAAGGTAAGTGCTTACTCTTCACCCAATCTAGGAAAAAGAAGAGCAGAATAGAAAAACTCAAACAGATCCCCACACCGAGCGAGGTGCCAATGGCGAGGGTTTGACCGTCCGCGGGCTTTGAATAAGAAAACGCAAAGCTTGCCAAATGGTGCAAATACAATACCACTGCAAGCCCAAATGCAGTGGCTGCAAGTGTCGTATGCCCGGTGCGTTTTGTTGCGATCATTAAGCAGAATAAACTGAGTAACAGACCTATTTGCAGTAATTCAAACCCGCGATAATCAAAACTCGAGGCTATCTCCCCACCCAAAAACCATATGCCAAGGCAGCCGGTCAGTCCCGCACTTAACGCGATGATTGTTGTTTTAAGCGGTAAAGCTGCGTTAGTGCATTGCGCTAACAGTACCCAAAGTACAGTTACTGGTAATAATTGGTTTACGCTCACCACCACCACATTAAGAAGCATTGTTTGGCTCCTTCACGATTACTATGCCTTGTGCTGTGTTTGGTGAAAATTCGCCAAAGAAACTATATTCACCAGGTGCCAGCGGGCCGATATAGATGACACTTTTGCGGTTTGGAAAGAGCACTTTTTCACGATTAAGATCAAAACTGTCAAACTCTTCAACTTGAGGGTCTTGATTTTCGATGATGAGCTTTACTTTACGGTTTGCTGGCACCTCAATTTGTGCAGGTGTAAACAAATGATTCTTAAGAATAATGATGTAACTTTCTTCCGCCCACAAGGCGAAACTACAGGTCACCAAAGGCAATCCAAGCGCGAAAGACAGCGAAGAGAGCTTACTCCTTAGCATTCAGCCCCCTCGGTAAACTTACACAGACTCTGAGCCCGCCTAAATGACTGCGAGCAAAAGAGATATCACCATGATAAATTGCAATAATATGATTGACTATCGCCATCCCTAAACCTGCCCCTTTTTCCCCTGAAGGGTGTTTATCTCCACCAACGCGATAAAACCTGTCAAAAATTCGCTCTATTTCCGAATCAGACATACCACAACCCGAATCATCAATTTGCCATACAATCCGCTGCGAATGCTGCTGAATTTTTACTTCTATGTCACCTTCAATTGGCGTGTATTTAATCGCGTTACCAATTAGGTTAGAAAATAATGTGGTTAATGTGAACTCACAACCCTCTATGCTCGCTTCTGATGCCTCTAAGCTGATGTTTTGTGATTTTTGTTCAATCCTCGGATAACTGCTAGCAATCAAGTTTTGCGTTAATGCCACTAAATCTTGCCGCGTAAATTGCTTATGCCACAGTTCGGGCTCTGTACGCGCTAACGTCAGCATTTGCTCAACCACATGGTTTAGCTGCTCAAGCCCTTTTGACATAGCAATGGCACTGGGATGCTTAGTATCGTGCGTTAAATTATGCAGATGGATTTTTAAGCTTGCGATCGGCGTTTTTAATTCATGAGCGGCATCGGACGCAAAATAACGCTCTTTAAGATACGCGACCTCAACCTTTTGAAAGAGGTCATTTAGCGTCGCGATAACGATTGCCACTTCCGCTTTGTCGCTTCGCACTTCCAACTGCGTAAAGTCTTTGGGGTTACGTCGCCTAAGTTCTTTAGAAAGATCTCGTAAAGGCTTTAACGCCGTATAAATAATCCATGCAATAAACACAGCAAGAAATGGCATGATCACCACCAAAGGTGTCATTGCGGAGACAATCATCCCCTCGGCAAGCGCAAAACGCTTTTGTACCGGCTCTGCTACCAGTACTAGCCTGTCACCAAACACTTCACTAAAGGTTCTGAGTCTAGTCGCCCCCACATTTTGGGTGCTAAATCCGGCATGATAATTGAGCTTATTTTTGTACTTAGCAAGTAACTCGCTGCCTGCAACAACCTGATTGTGCTCAAGGACTAAAAAGTAAAATGCGCTGTTACCCGCACCACTAGGCAAGGTAGTCGCGGTGACTTGAGTATTAACGAGTGTTGCGATGGACTCTAAATGGCTGTCTAATTGTGCTTGTGCCATCGTCATGCTGGAGTGATAACCTCGTAGCAGCGCCATGGATGCGGTCAACACTAAAGCTGACACTAAAATTAGGGTCAACTTTCTTGTGATGGAAGCACCACCTAGCGAGCTTCTCGTGCCCACTAAGCCCCCTTGCCAACAACATAGCCAATACCACGCAGCGTTTTAATAAATCCGTCGGGCATTTTCTTGCGTAGATGGTGAATATGTACCTCAATAGCATTAGAACCCAATGCTTCACCCCAATCATAGAGCTTAGATTCTAACTGGGTTTTAGACAGTACACGGCCGCTGTTTTCCATCAGAGCTTTGAGTAGCATATATTCTTTACGAGGCAATTCTTGAGCGTTACCACTGACAAGCACTTCGTGACTGGCAAGATCTAACACCACGTCGTTGCAACTCAACGTGCTACTCGCCTGTTTAGTGAAGCGGCGACCAACCACCCGTAAACGCGCAAACAGTTCTTTAGGCTCAAACGGCTTAGCCAAGTAGTCATCAGCACCTAGATCCAACCCTGCAATTTTATCATCGAGACTATTTCTCGCCGTTAAAATGAGTACTGCGGTTTGCGATTTGGTTTTCCTTAGTGCCTTGAGCACCGCCAAACCGTCTCCGTCGGGTAGGCCTAGGTCAAGCACCACCAGCTCAAACTCGCCTGATTCAACAAAGCTTATTGCTTGTCTTTGCGTCGGCGCATGCTCGATGGCGTACCCTTCTTTTTTTAGTGATGCGATGAGCCCTTGTGCCAGTAGCTCATCGTCTTCTACGAGTAATAGCCTCATTTATTCCTTCTTTTTAGCTTTTTTTCGACTTTTGCCAGTAGCTGCGCCACTTCTTCTTGACGATATTCGTCCGCTTTTTCTCTGCCTGGACGACTTGGCGCATTCTGCGCTTTTTTCAAGTGCGCAAGCGCGGCACTATAATCACGTTCGTCATATAAAAACTGTGCATAGAAATAGTTTACATCAATTCCTGCCGGATTGATCGCTAATGATTCTTGGAACAGTTTTTTCGCCTTTTTATCGCTGCCAAACCCAATTGGCCAGCCTGGGACCTGCGCATAGAGCGTACCTAAGCTCGTTAATGCCGAACCAGACAGTGCGTTTTTGTCAAGCTCAATGGCTTTTTCGAATGAGGCTTTCGCATCTTTAGCAAGACCAAGCGCGCCCAAGCCTCCTTTCGCCCCAGCAAAACTCGACTGTACTATACCGCGCCAGATATAAGCTTCAGCGCGATCTGGGTATTGCTCTACAAACTTCATACACTGCTTTACCAATTCTTCAAATGCTTTTTCTTGGGCATCGCCTTTGGTTTCATAATTCACCATTGCCCATTTAGTTTGGACTTGGCTAAGATCGTCGTCAAATGCTGCCCAAGCACCTTGGCTGAATACCAGTAATGTTGCTGAAGCTAACAAGGTTTTTAGTGCGTTCATCGTAATGACTCCTTAGTGGAAAAAATGGTTTGGATGGTTTTCACTTTTTTGATTAAAGCGTTATCAACAAGCTCTGGTAGCAAACCATTGAGTCTCGCAAACAACCTTTCAGGGAAGCCAATGGCAGTGCGTCTGTTGTTGCTACGGAGCAATTTCATAAAAGCTTGGGCGACGACTTCTGGTGAGTCCATCTGACTGCCTAGCGCATGATTTACCGCCGTTGCGCGGTCGTCATTCATGTCAGTGGTGGTTGCACGAGGTGCAAGATATTTAACTGCTACTTGACCATCAAGCTCTCTTGTCAGTGCCTCTGTAAAACCACGCAGACCGAACTTGGTTGCGCAGTAACTGCTTTGATATGGAAAGCCGATAGAGCCAAACGCTGAGCCCACGTTAACTATGGTGCCATGACTGGAGATCAGTTGTGGTAAACACGCTTGGCTAACTAGCATAGGCGCCAATAAATTGGTCTCCATCTGCTTTTTCAAATCAGTTGGTAAAATGTCAGCAAACCCAGCCATCGCATTAATGCCCGCATTGTTGACGAGTAAGTCAGCCCCCCCATGGTCGCCGCTTTTCTCGCGATTTGTATCGCGGCATCATCAGCTGTGATATCTAGCGCAAGATAATCGTGCTCTCCTGATAACCCCGCTATCGCCTGCTTTAACTTTTCGCTATCTCGACCAATCAGCAAACAGCGCCAATTATGCATAGCCAACTGCTTGCTAATTGCCCGGCCAATCCCCGAGATGCCCAGTGATAACGGCAAGTTTTGTTGCTTTCATCAGCTTACCTCCGCAAATTTAACGCCCGCGGGCTCCGCTTCAATATTGCGGAATATGTCGCCGTACAAGCGATAAAACTGTTTGGCGCTGTGAATGATGATCGCTTGCTCTTTTTCACAGGTGATCTTGTTCATCAGCCCTGCAAAAAAGTCAATATGCTCAACATCTAACGCGCCATGGGATGTTAAATAGGAAAATGCGCTACGAGGCAGGCCAAGCTTATTGGCAATTTGACGTGCAGCGTCATCGGCAAGTGCGATGGAAGTACCCTCAAGCACATTAACCATACCAAAGAAGCTCAATGGATGTTTGCGAGCAATACTGTCGTAAGCGTAAGACACCATCATTTCAGTTGCAAAGCTTGGCGCGCTATGACGTATTGCTTCTTTATCGACACCACAGGCGGCAATATCATTAAGGATCCACTCCTGGTGTCCCATTTCTTCTTCGATGTAATGCCCTAGTGCTTCTCGCAACCATTCTTTACTGTCATCTAGCCTTGCACCACAAGCCATAAGCAGCGGTACTGTATGTTTTACGTGGTGAAACGCCTGTTGCAAAAATGAAACGTATTGGCCTTTGGTGATCTGACCATGAAAGACATCATGAATAATTGGTGCGCTTAATAGATATTGGCGCGCTTGTTCAGTTTCCGATTGTAGTGTCTGGTAAAAATTGCTCATCGTCGTTTTCCTTTTAAATCGAAGCCTCAGGCTCTGCTACTTCGTATTGATTCTGGGAGTAAAGCGCTGAAATTTGCTGCGCGAAATTAGCTAAAATTACGTCGCGTTTTGGTCTACCGTTCGCGGTAAGCATGCCGTTGCTCACCGAAAAGGCTTCATCTATACGCACGTAACGTTTTATTTGCGCGTAATCTGGGAGTTGCTGGTTGGTAAGCTCAATGGCGTTATCAATCACGGCCGCTTTAAGCTGTGTAGGGGTGTATATAAGCGCCGTTAAAAATGGCTTGCCGTCACCTACCACAACGCATTGCAATAAAGGCATATAGGCAAGCAAAACGGACTCTGGCCACTCAGGAGATATATTGCGACCAAAACTATTGATCAGGACATTTTTAAGACGACCTTCAATGACAAAATGCTCTCCTCGCTGCGATACTCTGTCGCCGGTTTTTAACCACGCATCTCGCGCTATTGCTTCGCCGCCTAAGTAACCTAAAAAGTTATTACCTTTGATCTCTAACTCGTCTGCCACAATACGCGCTTGAATATGAGGCAGTAATCTACCGACGCTGCCATCTTGCTCACCCGTATTCAGCGCGACAACTGACCCCGACTCAGAAAGCCCATACCCCTGAAACACAGGTAAACCCAACTGTTTGGCTTGCTGTAACAGTTCTGCGTCAACTCTAGCGCCACCTACCGCAATAAAGCGTAAGCTTGCAGGTGGTTGCCACCCTTGCTGCGCCGCACTGATAAGGCAACGCAACAGCTCAGGCACTAAGATCAAGCTATTTGGCTGCACTTCGCTTATCTTTTGCAGCAACTTTTGTGGATAGAGCAATTGGCTGCCCGAAAAACCTAGAGATGCAAGTTCAGTTACCTCAACCATGCCACCACTTAGTAGGGGCGCATACACACCCGCGATGTTTTCTAGCAACACGGGCAGCGGTAACAAACATAAGTGCTTGGGGCGATTAAGTGCGATGGTTTCGCATAGACTGCTCGCCACTACAAGCTGGTTCTCAAAGGACAGACACACACCTTTTGGTGCACCTGTTGAACCTGAGGTGTATGTGATCTTTTGCGTTTTAGGAAAATAGCTTCCTGTGCTTTCGCACCTAGTTTGATATACATAGATTGCCTGACCAAAGACATCCAACACCGTAAATTCAGCGCTACTTTCAAGTCTAGTATCGCTTATTAGCCAGTTTGCTTTTGACTGCTCAAGGGTGTGCTCTACTTGCGCTGTAGTAAAAAAGTGAGGTACTGGGATAGATACTTTGTTCGCTTGCAACAATGCAAAATCTATCAATAGCCAAGCAATAGAGTTGTCTAGCGAAACCGCAACACTCTCGCCATTCATCACAATAAAGCGCTCTGCCAATGCTTGCGTGTAAGACTTTACCTCAGCAAAAGTGAGACAAGTTTGCCCCTGCTGTAAAATCACATCACTGTCTTGATGTGGCAGTTTTTTTAAGAAATCACACATATAAAAATGCCTCTTTCAAGCTCGCGATTTCCATCTTGAGCCCTTGTAATAAGTGTTGATACATTTCGGTGTTTGTGATCACCTGCTGGGCTTGATGTAAATCGACCGAACAAACCATGGGAGCACATTGATAATAGCTGCCATAGTCTTTGGCTGAAGCAATGGTGCCGTGTGCCAAAGAAATCTTGTTAACCTCGACTTGACATAATTTCATCAACGCACGTACTTGTTTGGTCGCCGTAAAAACCAAGTAGCGGATGTCACTCTCAAGCAGAGCTTGCGTCAGCACAATAAAGTGACTTAGCGTTGCCATTCGACCTGTTGAAAACAAATTGCCAAGCTCGGCGATATGACTGCGTTCTGCTACCATAGAGAGGCACTGCTCTACCGGGCAGTTAAGATACTGTTCCACAAATAAAGCGTCTTTGGTTGCAAATCTAAGACCTAAGAAGCAATCGCTTTGGCGGTAGTTCAAATGACTTAAAAGGGGATAATACTCATGAATGTCTGCGCCAAAAGCATGGGCAAAACCACTGTGGATAGCGTGCTCCAATTCACCGCGCGCGCCGCAAGTTTTGTTTGCCCATCTTAGGCGGCTTTGTGAGTTTACTGCTTGTAGTGCTTCGCCCATCGTTTTCACACCTTTCCCGTTTTGATGTAAAAACTTTAAAAGGCGAAAATTAAGAAAACCTTAAGTTTGAAAAAAAGAGGAAAATTTTGCTGTTTGTACAAATCAGCTCATGAGCTTGACTGTAAAACTTTAACGTCCTTGCTTTGGGCTATTTAGTCGCTCCTGAAACTAATTTAATGCTTTCAGCGGAACTATTTACGTAGCTCTCTGCGCAATGTTTTACCCACGGTAGATTTCGGTAATTTTTCCATAATTGTTACCTTTTTTGGTATTTTATAGTTTGTTAACTTCTCGCGACAAAAAGTAGAATGTCTTTCTCTTCAGCAACTGACTTTAATGTTACATAAGCGTGTACTGATTCACCCGTTTTCTCATCAGCTTTACCAACTACAGCCGCTTCTAATATTGCTGGGTGAGACACCAATACGTCTTCTATTTCGTTAGGATAAACGTTGAAACCCGAAACAATTATCATGTCCTTTAATCGGTCAACAATTTTAATATGACCATTTGACAATCTCAGGCCAATATCCCCTGTTTTAAAAAAGCCTTCAGCCGTCATTACCTCAGAAGTTTGCTTCGGCATATTCCAATACCCTTTCATCACCTGTTCACCTCGCACAACTATTTGGCCACATTTTCCATCAGCTACCGGAACATCATTTTCATCCCAAAACTCAACATCAGTACCTATAAGAGGACGGCCAACCGTACCAATTTCTTCGCTACCTGGTGTATTTAAAGTGACCACGGGCGAAGTTTCAGATAAGCCAAACCCTCTGTAATATTACAGCCTGTCACGTCTCGCCAAATTGAAGCAGCGGCACTCGTTAATGCTGTACCGCCTGAAAGAGTTAATCTTAGCTTACTAAAATCTAACTGACGAAATTTTGATTGATTGCACAAACCAACAAATAAAGTATTAATTCCAGAAAACCCAGTAATAGAAAATTCTTCTATCGCACCAATAAATGCATCATAGTCACGCGGGTTTGGTATAAGCACGTTCAATCCTCCTTTATGAAAAACCAGAAACATATTCATCATAAGCGCGTATATATGATATAGCGGAAGTGGACAAACAAAAATCTCCTGCTCTTCTTTTAAATAATCACCAAGGCGTTCTGATGCTTGAAAAGTATTAGCAATTAAATTTCGGTGCGTTAACTGAGCTCCTTTTGACACCCCTGTAGTACCGCCGGTATATTGTAATATCGCTACATCATCAAGCTCTGCACTAGAGCAAATTAACGGCAACTCTTCGCCCTTTTCAATCGCATAATTAAAGCGAATTACCTTATCATTATATAACCCCACTTCATCATTTATTAAATCATAGATATCAGTAACAATTACGTGTTCGATAAGTGTTTCAGCGTATATTTCTTCTAACGTCGGACATAAGTCACTCAATATAACAATCGCTTTAGCACCTGAATCATTAAATTGATACTTCATTTCTCTTGGTGTATAAAATGGATTAGTATTAACAACAATAAGCCCAGCTTTAAATGCGGCATAGGTCGCAATAGGGTATTGGATTAAATTTGGTAGCTGAATAGCAATGCGATCTCCGGCCTGTAAACCTAGCGATTGATAGTATGCAGCCAGAGCAGTTGACTTTTTATCAATGTATTCGAAAGTTACAGTTTGACCCAAACAACTATATGACGGTAGTTCAGCGAAACGTTTCATTGCCTCACAGATAAACTGATTGAGATTTTGATATTTACTAATACTGGAAAGCATTTAATTACCTCTACATTTTTCTCTTGAAACAGCCTCCTCAATAACTTGTAGCAGACGCCATTGAGGAAGCAGAAAACAGGTGACTATATTTATTCATTATAATTAGCAATGCCACTAGGTTTAATATATTTAACTTTCTCACCATTTAGCTTTGCAGCTTCAATTATCGCTCTTTCTATCCAACCTGCATCCATTATATTTATAAAGTTTCCATCTCCGTCAAAATTAATATTTGAACCTTGTATAAACATAACCGTATCCGTCACGCCTTCATTAGATTTTGGCGTATGGAACTGGTGTATTGAACCACCAGGTTCATATAAATAACTACCCGCCGTTTGAGGTTGATCAGGATATTCAAGATAATGCCAACTGCCACTCATAGTGTACAAATGCACAACACCTGTGTGAAAGTGCTTGGGTAATGTGACACCAGGCTCAAATAAGACCCTTAATACCCATACACCGTTCTCAGAATCCAGAAATAATGGCGACACGTGCACGCCAGGTAATACATCTTTTACAAATCCTCCATCATTAGTATTTAGCGTTAATAGTGATTCTTGATGATTAATAACTGTGGGTAATTGCATGACTCTCTCCTAATTAATTACAATTCTTACTTGAGTAATACTGCTTTATTTCTTCCATAGCCTTATCAAGCGTGATGTTAGGCTTATAGCCTAATTTTTGTTTGGCTTTCTTATTAACAAAAATGCTTTCAACACCCACTAAGCGATAAGCCAAGTTGGTCACCAAAGGGGCATTCTTTTGATTAACTAGATGCCCAATCCATTCCAACACCGGTGCTAATATTCTCGCTAGCCAATTTGGAATTCCCTTTGCTTCTGGCAGTTCTAGTGCTTCTGATAACGCGGCTAAATAGTTTTGCCAGGTAACGCCTGGTTCATCAGCAATGATAAAAATTTCTCCACTGCCTATGTCTGCTTTTTCCGCTGCAAGAATAAGCCCTTGAACAACGTGCTGGACGTGAACTAAACCTGCGTCCCATTTTCCGTCTCCCATTAACACGGGCTTTTTCTGGTTCATTAAATCAATAAAACGTGTTACCCATACGCTACCTACACCATAGACATTAGCAGGGCGAATAATGACTGCATTTAGCCCCCTTTGCGTCACTGCTTCTAGCGTTACTTGCTCCTGGATCTGTTTAACATATTCATAATTTGATGCTGGTTTACCGCATGGCGTACTTTCGTCTAAAAAGCCACTCCCCATCGCACTACCGAATGCCGCAACACTGGTAGTAACGACAAAGCGAGCACTGTTTTTAACTGCCAGTTCAATCGCCTGCTTTGTGCCATTCACAGTAATGTCAACATGCTCTCGTTTCCCTCCCCAATCACTCACAATCGCAGCTAAGTGAAAAATCGTGTCAAACGCGCCTATGTCATCATCAAGCTCAACCAATTCCCTTACATCACCAGTAATAATGCGTACCTTGCTGCCCCATTCTGTCGGTACAGACTCACCCGGCAACATTAATGCTGTGATCACCACATCTCTTTTTAATAATTCAGCAACCAAATGGCGACCTATAAAGCCACCTGCACCTGTAATAAATATCTTTCGCATCTTGCTTCCCTATTTTCCAACTTGCATTAATGATCCGTTGCGCCATGGTTCAATGATCACTTTAATGTGATCATTTGGCTTCAGTAATGTGCCAATCGCTTCAGTAACACCGTCAATACCGACTTTACCGGTACACATTTTTTGCCAATCCACTTTATCATCTGCGATATTCTGCAAAGACTCTGCAAATTCTTCGGGTTTATAGTAATAAGAACATTTAATATCCATTTCCTTTACCGTTGCATATCCGAAGTTGACTTGCGTGTCTGCGGTGTGAATGCCCGTAATTACAAGAGTTGCTCTCATTGGCGCACGCACAATAAAGCTATTTATTAACTGGTGAACACCAACACACTCAAAGATCACAACACGATTTTCGCCAGCAAGTTTTGCGGCAAAAGTCACCTCATCTATCTGAATCGGATCCACGGTGTGAGTGGCTCCAAACTGCTGCGCCACTTTCCTTTTATTCTCTTGAGGATCAGATGCAATAATATGCTTTACCCCTCGAATTCTTAATGCGGCGATTGCGGCCAAACCAATAGAGCCACAACCAGCAACCAACGCGATGTCCTCAGTTTTGATCTCTGAACGATTCACTGCGTGTAGCCCTACCGCTAAAGGTTCTGTAAGCGCAGCCGCAGCTGAAGAAACTGTTTCCGGTATCGGCAGCAATAATGCTTCATCAACGATAAAATACTCAGAATAAGCACCATGTACGTCAGGGGTAACACCTATCCCAACTCCTCCTTGACTCATTAGTAAAGGCACACATGTGACTCGTGTACCTATTGCAATATTGCCTTTAGTATTCGCGCCAAAAGATACAACTTCAGCCGCAAATTCATGACCTAACATTATATCTGTACTTGCACCTGCAACATCGGACATGACTCCAAGCTTTTTATATATATCAAATACTTCATCTCCATGACGTGTGATATGTAAGTCTGAGCCACAAATACCACACGCCAGACTCTTTACCAGCACCTGTCCTGATTTGGGTTTTGGTATATCTATTTCATTAAGGATGATTTCACCCTCGCGCATGCAAATGGATTTCATTGTAGTCATCGTCTACTTCTCCTTATTCAATGGCGTATACCAAATAGGTGAACTATAAGCGCGCTCTTGTATTGTTGTGGGGTAATGCTTGGGGTGCTTAACGTTTAAAGCGACTGCGTCATATAGGGTATGTCTGGGTGTTGGAATTTCTAACACCCGTACGTAGTAAAAGGCTTGTTGCTCTGGTTTGAATTCGGGATCTTGCCAAACACTCGCTAAACGAGACGATCCGCTTCGATTATCATAATTGAGGGTGGTTAGATTAACAGTGCTCTCTATTTTAGGCACCTTGCCGCTGGCGTTTATTTTGCGATCGCCCGACCAAACGACATCAAAGATCTTTTCGTGGCTATGCCCTTGAGAATCAACCCATCCTTTTATCACTTGTACACGGTCAAGTGCTGCCCTTGTGGGTCTTTAACGGCCTCAATTAAAAGCATTGGTGCCTGCCCGTCTGGCGCTATCGGTAGGTCGCTGCCCATAGGCTCGCCTTTGACATACCCAATTCTAGCTAAGTCAGGGTGACTTGCATCTTGGGCGGTGAATTGGTAACCGGCAAATACACGTAACCGAATGCGAGGCCCTGTGGTTGCATATACTTCTTTACGCTTAAATGCCGCAATGATACTTTCACGGGTATTTTCTTCAGCCCATACACCGGCGATACCCGCAGCACTCATATCCATACCTGTTGAATGAGGTGGGATAATAATCTTAGAAGGATCTAAAGTATTGGCAGGGGTAGAATCTATCGCCATTTTCCCCCAAAAGTTATCTTCTTCTACAGTAGAAAGCGCAGTGTGTGAATCAGACGCACCTATCATACCGACTTTATAGGGATTAACGCCGAGTTCTTCTTGCAACTCAATACCACGACGCAGTGCAGAACGAACATAATTAGCTTTTGTGTCTTCTTCTTTTACCGGTCCCTGCACTCCAACTTGCATCGCTTGTTCATATTTTTCATACCCCGAAAACTCATCATTGGGTGACAAACTTGGATGTGTTTCCGAATCTCCTTTTATTTGCGTGACTTCCACGACCGGCTCCCAGCGCATGCGGGTTTTGGCGTAACCTATATCAATTGGACTACCGTTACTATCTGTTATCGGAAACATTAGCCCCTTGCTGATATTTGAGTTATGTGGAATAGCTACAAAATCCACCCCAGTTCGTGCCGATGTTTGCTCTAGCCATTGCCAAAGATCTTCTGGTTTGTCACTGTCAAATAAGGTGTAAGGTAGAAATGCTTTTGCTGAGCTTTTATCCGCATCCGAAATTACGACACGGTGCAAATTGGCACCATCAGTTATTGAACTCCACTCCCAACCAACAAAGGTGGTAAAGCTACCCGGTTGATAGTGACGCTCAGCCGCGTCAACAATTTCACTCCATACGCTCGCTCGTACATCCTCTTGTTGCAATTCTGGCGAAGGTTTACGCTTATTAGCATGCTCACCCAACGCTTCAAAATATACTTGTCGCCCTTTGCCACTATTCGCTAACTGGTTCCAACGTCGACCTATTTCCGTTTGCATTAATAACGGATCACCCGCAAACACTTTTTGAATGATCCCCAAATATTCACCGTGGTCAGACACGACTAAAAAGTCAAGAGGGGTATTGGTCTGCACTTTAACCCCGGAGTAAGGGTGCACCACAGGTAAACCTTTAGCGAAGCGATAAGCGGTATCCGGCGTGGCATCTTTATTACCCATTAAATACGCATCAATAGAATATGATGTATGTAAATGTGTATCACCCCATAATAACTGGCGTTCGACTCCTCTTACCTCTCCCACCAGAATAAATAGAAAGAGCACCATCAGTTTTAAAGAGTTTATCTTGTGCATGTTTATACCTCTGGATAAAAAAGTGATATTGAGCGTTGCCAAAACCAAAACGCTGCGACACTGCCAATGACGTAGATATAAGTCTGAGAAGGAATATGTTTTACCCATTGCAGCAAAGGGATCTGAGAAGCGATTTTGAAGACAGTAACAACAGTGATAATAAAGGTGAGCTGACCCAGCTCTATACCAACATTAAAAGACACCAACCCCCAAAATAGCTCTACTTGCGGTAAGCCAATTTCATCGAGAACTGCAGCAAAGCCAAAGCCATGTATCAAGCCAAAGCTAGTAGCGACCAATACGGGTTGGCGATAACCCCATAACAGCTTGTCTCCTTTTGCAATTTCTACCGCCATAAACACAATGCTCAAAGCAATTAATATCTCGCAAAACGCTGTCGGTACACGAATCCAATTGAGTGCTGTGGCGATCAGCGTAATTGAGTGACCAAAGGTAAAGCCCGTAGCGGTAATAGCAATGCGACGTAGGCTGCCAGCTAGTATCACTAGACACAATACGAATAATAGATGGTCCCAACCTGCAAAAATGTGTAAAGCACCCATTTGAGTATATTGCCAAACAATTCCTCTAGCGTTTTCTTCGCTTGGTATCTGCCAATCAGTTTGCTGTGGTGCTAATAATTGCGAATGCTGTTGACCATTCTCTAGGTTCACAGTAACCAGAGTCGATAATGACGGGTTACTGGCTGGAAAGTGGATATTGAGTTGACGACCTGCTATGGACTGTTCACACTGCACAGTTTGTGACATGAGAAACGCGCCAGATTGATGTCGGAGGCGACTTTCCGCCTTTCCCTCACACTGAGCATCAATGGTTATCCTCGGTAATGAATCAGCTGACAATGACGCTGGTACCTTAATATTAATATCTGCCAATTGCGCACGTTGATTTATTTCAATCACAATGGGCCGAGCGTCATGAGCATGGATCTGCTGACTAAAGGTAACCAAACACATGGTCAAACACAGTAACAAAATTCGACTGTTCTGCATCATTGAGTTTCCCCCTTGACTTCGTTGACCATTACGCTGCTTAAATTAACGACGTGGTAACCATCAATGAGCCCCGCTATCAGTTCATCTGAAACCTTCCTACGATAAAAGTTGTGGGCATCAGCAATAACGTTATCTTTAATTTCATCAAACTTTGGTAACCTCGCGGCTTCTCTATCTAACAAAAATACGAGATGCCAACCATGTTCCGATGCGATAGGTCCTAACCATTTTCCACTCGTGACCGGCAGTTGTTGTAGGTTTTGAGTAAACAGTGAGCCAAAGTGGCTTTTAACCACGTCAACATTACGCTTCATATAATGACGGTTGTATAGAAATGCTTCACCAAGGTCGCCAGCACGCTCTGGCGTCACCTGCTCACCATTCAGCTGCGCTCGTAATTCAACTAGTCTTCCTTGTTGCGCAATATCAGCAGTATTGCTAAAAAATATATGGCTAAATGTTAATGATGCAGGTTTACGGTAATTTTGTTGGTGGCTTTGATAGTATGAATTTACCTGCGCTTCTGACAGCTCCGCCTCAGCAAAGTCACGACTAAGAAATTCCATTTTCTGAATAAGACGTTGGCGAATAACAAAGTCATTTTTTGCCAATTCCAAATTATTTGCTTCTCGAAACAACACTTCTTCACGGACATAGTCTTGGATTAAGTGCAGCTTCTGAGTCGAAGATAAGATGCCAAATTCTACCTCAACCGCCTCTGCGTCGAAGCGTTTGGTTCGGAATTGCCAGTAATTTTTTAATCGTTGATCACTGATCTCAATAGTCCGCTCTTGGATCTGTGTCGGAACTACATACTGGCGATACGCGATAAATAATGTAAAGCCAACAAGTAGAAACTGAGCGAGCGGTTGACGCAATAATGAAACCATAATCACAAGACCTTAAAAGTTTATTGATTAAAGAAAGTCCATCCCCACAAAACCTGAACAACCTCTTGGTTATTCACCAAATGTATAATCGAATCGTAATGCAAAAGAGCGCCCTGCAAGCGGCATGAAATTATGTGAACCAGAAAATAACGGTACGTCATTGATGTAGTCAAAGTGCTTTACATCTGTTAGGTTTTTACCCGTTAATGTGAGAGACCAACCTTCCTCTAAATCTGAAAGTGTCATGCTGGCATTGAGGAATACTTGTGATGGCTCTTTACCGATAGGATCAAGGTCATCTACTCGATATACCGAACTGTGATAATTCAAATCTAAACTTGAATTTAGTTCGAAGTCGCTAAAATCGGTAATGTAATTCGCCGTTAATGACGAAGTAGACTTAGGGGCGTTCGAGGCGGTGCGTCCCGACATATCGTTGATGCCTGCAATTGCACAGTTAGCATTGCTATAACCCATGGCAATACCAATTTGTGAAGCGATATCACCAGTAGCGGAGTCAAATAGCGCCTGTCTTTGGGCAATAAATTGATCACTGGTGCAGGCTTGATTAATAAACTCATCGTATTCAAAGTTAAGTAGCCCTATCGCCCCGGTCAAAGTTAATGCTTCCGTTGCACGCCAACGGCCATCGATCTCAAGACCATAGCTCACCGCTTTAGCTGCATTTTTTACCTCATAGGTCGTATTCCCACTAAATACCGACACCTGAATATCGTCAAAAGTTGAGTGAAATACAGCCATATTTAACTCTGCAGTCCCCTCAAACAATTCCGTCTTTAACCCAAGTTCAAACGCCAACACATTTTCATCCTCAAATGAGGCGTCTCTCGAGTCAGCGACATTGCCTCGCTGGGGGCTACGCATATAAAAAGAGTTAAAGCCACCGGACTTAAAGCCTGTACTTGCGGTAGCATAAGTCATTGTGTCGTCACTTGCGTCGTATTGGATGTTAACTGACCAAGTTGGGCTTTTCTCACTTCGCCTCATACCTGGATCTGAACTGGTGAAGTGGTGTGTTGCAAATTCGCCAACTTGTTGAGAAACCGCGATCACTAGCGGATTCGATGATTCTGTGCGGTTATTTACAGTAAAGTCTGTTGCATAACCGTCTTTGGCGCCTGTCTTATCTTCTTTGGTGTATCGCACACCAACAGTTGCACGCAATTGCTCAGATATGTGCCAAGTACCTTGGGCAAAAATACCCAAAGTGTCAGTATCCTGATCTAACAATGCATAACGTCCAACTCCAGTTGGAATACCGTCAAATGCCGCTGCGGTACCACACACATTAACTAATGAAGCGAAACCACCTAAACCGATAACACCAGCTCCGGTAGCTCCCACATTTCCTGACACGTAGACCTTATTAAAATCCCCTCCAAAGGCACTAATTCCTTGCTTACACCCCCCATTAATACCTGCTGTAAGGTTGGAATGTTAAAGAGTGACAATCCGTCTAGCACTAAACCTTGATGCTGCCAATACAACCCCGTCATGTACTCAAATTTACTGCCAATTGTTGAGGCAAAACGAATTTCGAGACTACTTTGACTAAAATCCTCACTGTCGCTGAAACGCAAACCATCCAACCCTGAATAATCGGCATCTAAATTGCGGTCAAATTGGTAAACCGAGTAGCCCGCCGTAATGGTTAAATCACCAGCATCAAAGTTAGATTCACTTATTAATGTAAATTCACTTGAATCCCCAATCATTGTTTGATTAGAACCAAAATCAATCACCGGATCGCTATTACCAATAAATGACGCTGTATAACTTGAAAATGAACCTAATGACGTCAGCGACCCAGGTTTTTTCATGGCATGTGGAAAGCTGCTAATATCAAAGTCGTTAGCCTCATAAACAAGCGTCATCAAGGAGTTGTCTGCGACATCCCATTCTAACGTTAATCGTCCCATCATTTCGTCACTTTGGGGAGTGTCACTATTGTAGTATTTGTTGTATACCCATCCCTTATCCATCTCCCTTGACATAACAAAGACTCTACCTCTGAGGCCGCTAGACAATGTACCAGTCACCATGCCACTCAATTCTGTTTGCCCAAACGTCGGTGAATAAGCCACCGAGACTCTGCCATTGAAAGTCTCGTCTGGCTTCGCTGTTGTAATATTTAAAGCGCCGGCGACGGTATTCTTACCGAATAATATACTCTGCGGCCCACGCATTACCTCGACACGTTCAACATCAACAAATGAGAAACGTGATTGAGCACCGCGCCCCCTGTAAATGCCGTTAACAAATGTACCTACTGACTGTTCGAAGCCTGCTAGGTTACCTGACTGCATGCCACGTATATTAATGCGATCAGCGAGGGAATCTTTTGCGACTTTAAAATTGGGAATATATGAAGATAAATCTTCCATGCGCTCAATGCCGACCTGTTCCATTTTGTCAGCGTTCATTGCCGAAACAGACAAGGGCACTTCTCGCAGAGGTTGGACACGCTTCTGTGATGTAACGATGATCCTTTCTAATTTAGTAGACTTGGTGTTTTCAAGTTCTTCAGCATTTACCGCTTTATAGCTCAGCGTACTTAAAATTACTGCACTTGCTAATGTTTTGGTAGCCGTTAAACCTTGGTCATATATCATAGCAATTCCCCCACCTTAGTCTTTCGAATTTGACGTACTCATCATTATTTCACTAGAAAAAGTGATGTAATTCTTATGAGTTAGTTCTTTTTATTAATGATAACTATTCTATTTTTAGCACTAAACTCACGGTAATTACTTGACAATTTGATACATTAAATTGACATTTAGAGACAGAAAAGAACCTAAAACAGATAAATATATAAAAATAATGATAATTAACGTTAACCATAAGAAATGATGATTACTAAATAAGGAGGGATAATGCAGTATTTTGTTAGATCAGCGTCTCTATCTGGATATGTTGAATTGGTCAATGAGCTGGGCGGAGATCCCATCGCGTTGCTCACTGCTGCTGATATTATTCCAGCGCAGTTAAATAACCCAGACAACATGATTTTGTATCACCAACTTGGTGATTTACTTGAAAACTCAGCAAAGCATCTCAATTTTCCAACTTTTGGTGCAGCACTCAGTTTAAAACAAAATATCACTACTATAGGGCTAATCGGTGCTTATATGTGTCAACAGAATACAATTGGTGACGCACTAAAGGTTGCACGCAGATATACTTATATGCATGCACAAGGTGCTTCTTTTGATATCGTAGAAGAGGCAACAGACTATTGTATGATTAAGTTTGAGTTGTTAATAGACAAAGAGCACCATTACACACAACTTGTGCAACTCAGTTTGGGTCTGATTTTCCGCGTAATTCAAGATATGGTTGGCAACAATTGGAAAGCTGATTGCATTTATTTTCGCCAGCCAAATCCCTTTTTCAATAATCATGATTTTTTAGCCGTATGCAAACAAAAAATTCAGTTTGAGCAAGAAATGGATGCCTTACGTTTCCCGTCAAAAGTATTAATGTACAAACCCCAAATGCCGATAAACCTGATAAATGACATCATAGCCAATCAATTTCGTCAAAATGACCCACCACAGAACCAATTAACGTTGCCGTGATCCGTCATGCAATCAACATGCTTCTATCTACGGGAGATTGCAACAAGAAAAATATCGCCTTGAGCTTAGGGTTACACCCAAAGAAACTTGAAAGAACACTTCAAGAGCATCAAACATCTTATAGAGATTTATTAGAAGAAACGAGAAAGGAAATAGCCCTAAGAATGCTACAATTGGGAGATGTTTCAATGACAACATTGGCATTAAACTTAGGGTATTCAGAGCTTTCAGCGTTTAGTCGTAGCTTCAAAACATGGTTTGGTGTATCACCAAATCATTATAAAAACCGGGTAAAGGATATCCAATAAAATAATCTGCAAACGCTGGTTATTTGTTTATAAAACAAAGCAGATTTAATAGCTTCCGATGCAAAAAATTATGTGACACTCGCGATGCTCCAAGAAGCAATAACGCAAGCATTTTATAAACAACGTTAAGTACTACTATTTAAACCTTCCTTTCGACTATTTACAAATACGGCAACGAGCGAAACCAAAACAAACAGTGCAGCGAGTAAGAAGGTCAGTGAAAATGCCATATTAAGTTGTGCAGAGCTTGCCAAGGCCGCACTCTGTGCCTGCAATAACAGGCTAAATACACCACCAAGTAATGAAGCCCCGGTCATTAGCCCTAAGTTTTTACATAAATTAATGAGCCCTGATCCCATACCCTTTTCTTTTTCGGCTACTGTCGTCATCACAAAGGTATGGTGAGCCGCTAAAAACAACTGCCTTCCGGGAGTTAACAAAAATAACGCCACAACATAGCCATAAAGTCCAAATAATGAAGGTAAGATTGCAAAGCTAATTGTCCCAATGAGGATCATCAGCAAGCCCAAAAACATGGCAAACGCGATACCAAAATGATCAACCACCTCACCTGACGGATAACCTGCGACAGCAGCAATACAAGGTCCAATAGACACAATAAGACCAACCGTGACCGGGCTCAGCCCTAACGCATAAGTGAGATAAAAAGGCCCGACAACTAATGTCGACATCGCAATGGCGTCAACTATAAAGCTCACGATTAACGAGGTATTGCGTAGCCTGTGTTTAAGAAAAGCCAAACTCACAAGTGGAAATTGAGCGCGCTTTTGACTTTGTACAAAACAGTAGATAAAAGCCACAGCAAATAAGAAAAATACGCTATGCAAGACAAGACTAAACGAACTACTCGACGGCATAGCCAACACATAAAATAGGCATGACGCCGACAGCCATACACTTCCAATAACATCAAAACGCTGTAGCTCGGGTGGATTTGCGACATCATCAGGCAGAAACCTTGCTATTAAAAAGTAAGCTGTCCCACCGAGCAATATCATCAACCAAAAAGTGAACTGCCATGATAACCATTCTAGCATTGCGCCACTTAGCAATGGCCCCAGAGCCGTGCCAATCGCAGCGGTAGTACCGAGTAACCCCATCGCAAGTCCAACTTTACGCTTTGGCATCGCAACACTTGCCAGCGCAAACACTTGGGATAATAACAGCGCAGCGCCAATGCCTTGGAACAGTCTAGCAGCAATCAACATCCAAAGATTTACGCTCAGCCCAGCGACAATGGAGCCCACGCAAAAGACACTAATCCCAATGCGAAGCGCCCTTTTTCGGCCAACCCTATCTCCAATAGCGCCAGCACCAAGAATAAATGCGGTAAGCGAAAGCAAATATGCCACAACGACCCAATTCACCAATGCCTGCCCCACGCCAAACTCCTCAGCAAGTGTTGGCAACAAGACATTGATACTACTCATGCCAAGCGTTGGCAAAATGAGTACCACAGCCAAGCTGAACAACACCCGCTTTTGTCCGGCTCCCAGAGCAGTTTGACCCTCTGTATTTACTGTATCTTCTAACATGCGTTACCACTCCTACCATTGCGCCATGCTAACAAGTGGTGACTGTACTACTTCAAGTGAGCTTGAGGTCAAGTGTGTGGTTAGGTTTGAAGCTTGATTGGCTTAATTGGATTAACAGCAAAGCCTGAGATAGTTTTAGCGAATCGAAAAGCCAGTAACTTAACGTGCTGAGCAGCAGTGATTGGATCTACGGCACAGCACTTTGATTATTAGAATCTTGCAGCTATGTTATTTATCACATTTTGAAACTGTAATTGTTGTCCAAAAACCTCTATTTTATGAACTACTTGCGCTTCAAGAACAAACACTATTCCATGCGCTTCCTCTTTGTTATAACTACTAAATATCGTAATTTCTTGAATAGATTTTTGTTGAACATTCTGTATTTGATAGGTGCTTGCGACCTCTTCTGAAAGTACCTGAAGCCAAGCTGGCAACCTCATTCTTGAGTCGACCTCAAACAAACTCCATACAAATTGATGTTCATGCCCAGATAAATCAACAGCAGGTACAAACCTTTGCGGATCTAACGTTTCGTGAAGCAACTTATTATCTTCAAACGTCAACACTAACGTTTCAGATACATGCGAAATAATAATAGGTGAGTCGACGTTTAACTTGGTGACCTTCGATAGGATCAACTCTTGAGCGCTAAGACTGGTTGCCCAAAAGAAAAAAATGAGTGTAAATACGGTCCTTGTCATACCATTACTCCTTTAAATTGATTCAAAATAGTATAGCGCTAGGTTAACGGTTACTGACTTTCCTCTATCAATAACTCGCCCTTGATTACAAAAACCTTAACTTCGACATGCTATGAGTACATAAATCAACCTCACCTTAATGCTGTTACCCCACAAACTTGATTGCAGCTGTCACATTTCTTATCAATCATGTTGCTGAACTAATTTGCAATATTTTTGGCGCCATAACATGACAACAAACATTTGTTTTTATTTCTTTTAATCTTGTGAGCGTACAAATATTTTTGAAGGAGAGAGCGCCTTAAAAATAGGTACATTTATTAATGCATTGAAAAGAAAGTTTACGTATGATGTTTTATTGGCCACTTTGGAAACAATAACAACTATAAGGAATAATGATGAAATACCTTGCCATTTTTTTGCTCATGTTTGCCTCTTTTCAGAACCATGCGGTTGTCAAAAGACATGATGTTGACCCTGACTTATATAAGGTTAACAGCATCCCGCAGTTTTATGTTGATATGCCATTTCAAGGCGGATCGGTGTTAATTGACAAACATTGGTTGTTGGCACCAGCTCACGTTATTTATACGTTTATGTATGACTACCAAGACAAACCTATCATGGTACATGGCGTTGAAAATCAAATTGCACAAATCATAATTCATCCGGATTACAAAAAGGTAGAAGGTGATTGGAGTGAAGGCGATCCGGCACCGCTTATGGAGCAGCTAAATAACGCCAAAGACATTGCGTTAATTCGCTTAAGTAAGCCTGTGACACACATTCAACCCATCGCCATATATGAGGGAAATGAAGAGTTAGGTATGGAAATAACCGGATTTGGTCGTGGTGCTATCGGAACGGGGATAACAGGTGAAGAGAACGACTCTGAAGGACCAAGCCTAACTACCTATGCATGGTATCAAGTCACCAAATTTTTCTCAGATTGGGCTTTCACTCAAGACGACTATCAAATGCATGTTTACAACAATGTGATCACAGAAGCAAAAGCCCACTGGCTCAGATTTACCTTTGAACAAGGAGCCGATGCGCTACCGTTAGAAGGCACGATAGGTTCTGGAGATAGCGGCGGCGCAGCAATCATTTATCAAGGCTCAACACCGGTGTTGGTTGGATTAGCAGCGTGGAGAGAAATTGAAGGCGATTTGGAAAATTATACTTTAGGAAAATACGGTTCAACTGCAGTATTAACCCGTGTATCTTATTACCAAGATTGGATAAATAAGCATATCAATAAAGGTCAGTAGCAAGTATAGCGCTTCTAAAAAGCAGACCATAAAACGGTTGCTAAATTTACCAGCGTCCATAGCTAGATGCAGAGGTTTTATGGATTACAAAAAATTTTTACCTAGTGAAAATTTATCCTCATTTATCAATTGCTTTTGGACGCTGGAAATTACCGCAGATAAAGATGCCGCAAAGCAACGCATTGTTCCCGACGGCTGCATTGAGCTGGCCTTTATATTGGGCGACGATATTAAGCGCTATATATCAGAACATGACTATATACTGCAACCGCGCGCAATGGTACTTGGACAAACTGTTTCGCCTTTTTATGTTCAACCAACTGGTTACGTTCACACCTTTGCAGCCAGCTTCTTTCCTTATGCCTTTTCCCACTTTATTTCGAAACCGATGAAAAACTTAAAAAATAAGGAAACATCGATTTACGAACTGTTTAAGCCCGATGAGGCAGCAAAGCTTGAAAGCGGTATCATCCAAGCGCGAAACACAAGTCAAAGGATTGAGATTTTAGAGGCCTTTCTCCTTCACAAGCTCAGCGATCCGCAGACAATTGAGCACATTGTAAAAACAACGGTAGATATTATCTTTGCACAAAATGGCGATATATCGGTTAATGCAATCACCAAATCAAATCCCAATAAAAGACGCCAACTAGAGCGGAAGTTTTTAGATCTCGTCGGTATTAGTCCAAAGCATTTAAGTAAACTTGTACGCTTGCAAAGCGCTTTAACACTCATCATAAATCGTGAAGACAACCTCACCAACATCGCGTACAAAAGCAACTATTATGACCAATCTCACTTTATTAGAGACTTTAAAGAACTCACAGGCGTGAGCCCGCGAGATTTTCTCGATGATAGCAGCATGGCGCTTTCACTGCTGTTTTACAAATAACTCCGATACTTATTCCTGTCGACGAATAATCAGCTTGGAATATTGGCTCAAGTCGTGATGCGCTAACCGTACTTTGGTTCAGGACTTGCGGTCACTCCTTTGGCCATAGATCCGCAATGCTACTTACAGCCTTTCTTTCAAATAGTATCGTAATGGGTAATCCTTCTATTTGATATTCTGCGGGTAAACTTACTTTTAATATCAGTTTTAATGCTGCCTTTTGGCCTTCAAAAGGCCCTGATAACTGCAGTGGGATCTTGCTCGTTAGTTCAGTGTATTCACTAATTACCGCATTAAATCTTTTTCCATTCGGTAATTTTACTACGGCTTTTTGGCCGATTTTTGAATATTCTAAATACTTAGGTGCAAGATACCCGTGTACTTTTACTGTTTTTTCAGTCACGACGGAGAACAATGGTTCATTAACCGTGACATACTGACCTTCTTGGACAAATATATCATTCACCTTACCTTCAAACGGTGTATTAACAGTTAAACTTTGGTTTAGTGCCGACAAACGTGCAAATTCAATTGTTAACTGTTGATAGCGCTGGCCTTTTAAGCCGTAAAGTCTTTCCATGTCTTGCCGCTCTTTCTCTCGTAAAATATCAACCTTAGTCTGCTCCAAATTAAGCTCAGCCGCATTTAGAGCTGCTACAGCACTAGCCAAGTTAGATACAGGTACAACCCCACGCTTTTGATACTCTTTATATTTATCCAGTAAATCTTGCTGTCGTTCCACGCCATGTTTTGCGACAGCCTTTCTCGTTTCTAGTTGACTTAGAATATCATCAGTAAATGGCGTTTTCTGTTGAGTTAATGAAAGCAGCTGTCGATTCACTTCTTGATATTGACCAGATAATTCAAAATTATATAGCTCTAGTAGCTTCTGATCTTGTTTTACTAATTCTCCCAACACCACTTCTACCTTCTCGACTGTGCCACTGCTAGGGGCACTGATCACCAAAGGCTCGCTGGTAACTATACCTACAGCTTCAACTTTGAACTGAGGGACAAGGTAAAACCAGGCAAGAATACACACAGGGCTAAATGCAATAACCAGTAATAAATACCATCTAAATTGATAAGACACTCTTTTTGGCCCTGTATAAGGGATCTTAATACCGTGCTCTTGGGTGGGGTGTTCAACTTTAGTCGACCCTTTAAATTTAAGTTTCATATGCATACCTATTGAAATATGTTCAAAGGTTTAAAACTTCTCACCGCGCTTAAGCACCCACCATGGTGCCATACTTGTCTCTTCGTGAGAGCGTCGAACTAGTTCGTTCAATAAAGCAAAACAACATACTGTTCTCATAAAGAATGCGTATATTGGATATAGAGGTAGCCACAAGGCTAGTTTTAAGTCTTGCCTGGGCCTCTCGGAAATACTGACTAAAACCAAAAAGTAGAAATAGCTGATGGTGAACAAATATAGGCCATAGATTACAATGAATAGCGCTAAAGCAAATTGCCATGGGAATAGGAACAGCATTGCGACTGAGTGAATTAGAATCACGAATGGCAGAATAACATTTTGTATGTAGCCATAAAGAAGCGTAAAAATAAAATTTTTCCAGCCAAGTAACTTGGGTGTAAAGGCCGGCCAATGTTTTCTGAAATAGAGAAATAGTAAATCGCCATCCCAGCGTAAGCGTTGTTTTATCAAATCCCCTATTGTGCTTGGTGCATCAGTATGTGCGATTGAAGCCGTTGCATAGGGCACCTCCATATTTGGATAGCGCCGAAAATATTGTTTAATCCGTACGGTCAAATCTAGATCTTCCGCGGTATGCGTATCCCAGCCACCGACTTGTTTCAAAAAGTCACGTCTAAATGCCCCAAATGCACCCGATATATTGTTGATCAGGTTACATTGCGCTAATCCAGTCTTTCCGCCTTGCATGGAAACCAAATACTCTATCGCCTGCATTTTTGTCCACATGGACTTATCTACATTCCGGACTCGCAGCGCCCCACCCACAGCTGGCACATCTGGATTTTCAAATAAACGTACCAAGTGGGATAACATATCATTATCAAATGAAGTATCAGCATCAACATTGACGATAATTTCACCTGTGGCAAAAGACAAACCAGCATTCAGTGTTGATACTCGCCCTCCCCTTTGCCATTTAGGTAAGAGAACAAGGTTACGATTTGGTCGATAAAAGGCTTTCTTACAATACTTGGCAGCTTCATAGGTATGATTGTTTTGTACAGCACCGTCAATTACTGCAATAATCTCAATTTTCCCAGGATAGGTTTGCTCCATTAATGAAATAATGGTTTGTTTAACGGCCTCCCCCTCGCCGTAACAAGTAATAATGCAGCTTACATTGGGTAAATAGTGACTCGAAGTGGATTCATATGTGCTTTTTAATTTTAACCATTTACAAATCCCAAAGGTAATGAGGATAAAAAGCGGGAGCTCGTAGGCTAAGTACATAGGAATAAATAAAACCAACAACGGTAAGTAACTTTGCACCCAAACAACAATTTGCATTGTGAGATGCTCTAATAATGAAATCAGGTTCATAGCTCTACTCCAGCATGGTCATTAAACGCGTCGTCAAGCCAGTTGCCTACTTCATTCACCAAGGCATTAGAGGGCAGGCCAACGGCACGTATCGATAGCGCAATATCTCCACCCGATTTCAATGCGCTAATCTCTTTTAATTTAGTATAAATAGAATCCAATTGGCTTAGTGTTGTATTCGGCAACATAAGCAATAACGTATGTTCACCAGCTAAACAGCAAATATCGGTCGTTCTAATCGTTTCATTTATACGACTTTCAAATTCATCTAATAGCTGTATGGCACGCAGTTCACCAAAATCTTGGATAAAGGAGAGTAAGTTACGCAACTCAACTCTGACTATAGAGTGCTGTTGTTTATGGCGTATTCCCAACTGATTTTGCCACTTAACAAGCCATTCAAAGTGCGCATAGTCAACTGCTTCTGCCCCTGGTAAGTGAACATTATTAAAGCGATCTCCCAACTTGATTAGACTTTTGCCTGCCTGAGATATACCAAAGCTGTGAATATTCTGAATAATTAAATCGTCTACACTATTGCTTTCGTTACAACTAAAGCAGTTAGCAATCACTTCAGCATCAACGAAGCTACTATGACACTGATTGCACCTTTGGTTTTCAATGGGACGGTCGTAATCAACACCAATATGGCGAAGCCGAACACTACAGTTAGGGCAGCTTAAGCCTACGCCATGTTTAAATTTAACCTCCTCATTTACATGACCACAATTGAAGCAATGTAAACTTGTAACTAACTCAATATCGATGCTCTGACAGCTAGGACAAGCATCAACGTAATTTAAATGACCAGACCGACAGCTTCGGCAAAAGCGAACGCGATCGATTAGTCGTTTTGGTTCAATAACCTTTCGTCTTTGAATACCTGACAACCAAGTAAAAGTCTCCTGTGGCGCTACGCCAAAACTTTCTAGAAGAGGATAGGAATAAATACTCTTTATGCCTGAATCATGGTTTGGCAACACCTCCGCATCTTTAAAGATCCATAAGTAGGCCAATAGCTTTGTCATCGTGGATTCTATTGATTCTTGACCTAACGGTAACCGGTTACTTCGCTGGAGAAATAGCTGATACTCAGGAACACATTGCGCATTCCAAACACCATTAGCCAGTGCAGCCGATAACTTACATTGGTTTGTAACGCATATATAGCTGCACCATAAGTATTCATGACTTCGCAAAGCCATTAAAACCCGACTCTGCTGAGCTACGTCCGTTCCTAGAACGATTAGCACTACTTGAGAGTAGTTTTCGATACGCTCCATCAAGTCATCTAAAGTGGAAAAAACAGAAAACTTAATATTGTCAAAGCTTTTATCAGACGTACAACCATCACCCAACCATAAATACGTTGAGCCTTTTACTTCACTATCAAAACTCGACATTTCAACCTCACTTCAACGAGCTGAACAAATTCACCATTCCGATAATTGCAACAAATTCAAACTTACAGCTCTATTTCAGCATTTATTACAATTCCATTACTAATCCTTTTTAACTAGACCGAAACTTTATGAACGAAATATACATACAAAAATACTATATAAAAATTGAAAAAAACGAAATAGTATAAAAAAAGAACAGGTGTTCACTTAAACTTTACACTAACTAATAAATTAAGGCTATAAAATGATAAACATACATAAAGTAGTTACGCTACAACTAGTGGGTTTAGCAATATTAGCTCTCCCCCCTTTTACACATGCGGCAATGAGTGACGACAGTGCCTGTATTGTCAGTAGGCAGACACAGGAATCATATTGTTTGAAAGCCGGTGAGAGCTCGGGGTATTCATTACCTAGTTATATTTACAATCATGAAGTTGATGTAATTGCTCCGCCAGGATTGGGGGTAATGTTAAGTGACTGGGATAATTTATCTTACAATCGCATCGCAACATTTACTGGTTACACAAACAATGCCCAACTGAAACAAGTAACGGCAAAAAATGGTCAAAAACTAGACTTTTCTCACCCTCGCTCCATGAGGGTTGTAAGCACACAATCCCAACCTCAAGCTTGTATCCGCAGCCTAGACACTGGCGACAAATTTTGCTTAGAGGCAGGACAGCGTTCTGGATATAGTCTACCCAGCTACATCAATAAGCATGCAGTGGAAGTGATAGCACCACCAGGTTTAGGCGTAGTGCTAAGTGACTGGGATAATTTATCTTACAATCGAATTGCAACCTTCACTGGATACAAAAGCAATAGTCAATTAATAAACGTACAAGCCCGAAATGGCGAAGCGCTTAACTTTTCGACTCCTCGCTCCATGTCGGTTGTTAGAGTGGATAGCTTAAAACAAGCGTGTATTAAGAGTTTAAAGACGGGTGAGTTTTACTGTTTACAAGCAGGTGAAACCTCGGGTTATTCATTACCTAGTTATATTTACGAACAGGAAGTCGAGGTTATAGCACCTGAAGGACTCGGTGTCGTACTGAGTGATTGGGATAATTTATCCTATAACCGTATCGCTACATTTACTGGCAATGTTAGTAATAAAATGCTTGAGGCCAATCTCGCAAACAACGGAGAGTACCTTGATTTTTCATCACCACGTTCCATGAAGGTTATCAGCATAGCCCCCAAAGTAGAGTTCACAAGTATTGAAAGTGTAACGTCAACTTATGTTCCGTATAGCAATGAATTTGTCTTTAAAGTCAATTTCATGGAAGACAGTGTCGGCACTGAAAAACTGAACATCCAATTCCAACATGAGTTAAAAAATGCAAAAGAGCAATATACATCGATTGTTTATATAAGCTTTGATGGCGGAGCGACTTGGCCTACCGTCGTAGATGTGTCTGATCTTGCAGACATCACCATTCCAAAGGGCGCACAAAGTGTATGGATTAAAGGGTTATCACTGCCAAATGCGCAACAAGGAGCCAAGTTAACATTACAAGCATGGCTTAGTAGTGCAGTGACAGACTCTTTTGAAGCCAGTCTTGATTTAAATGGGTTTATTACATCAAATTCTAGTCGCGTTTCTCGTATTAAGACGATCTCAAGAAATAAACAGGGACAGAGAAACGACACAGGCAAAAAATGTATTATTAAAAAGATCTTTAAACTTGAAAACGTTCCAGGTTATTGCACGCAAGCTGATGAAGGGGACATAGTGACAAGTAAGGTTTTCTTTGACAACCCAACGACTTCGCAGACGCACCTCTTCGTTCAGTTTGTTAACGGTACAGCGAAAAAAGATACCGATATCCGTTCTATAAAAGTGACGGTTTCTTATAAAGGTTATAGTGAGAAATACACTCTGAAAGTTAATTTAAAAGACTTTAAGGTCTTAAACCTACCGGAAGGTGTCGAGCACGTTCGTCTTTCATACCGAGTATACAAAGATAATGTCTCTGAGGATGCTGAGTATTTATCATTCAAGGCCTGGACCGTAAACGATGACGTAAACTACAGTCAAATCACCATTTCTGAAAATTAAGATCTGACTATTATTGCTACCCAGAGAGCGTATTTTTGGGTAGCAATAGGCTTATTGTCAAGTTGCAGCTCATATGCAATCCCTTCACCTTAAGGCGGCTACAACGATAAAAAAGACGCTTCAATTTACGCACTATTTGAAATTGATATTGCCGAAGCTGTCGCTTTTTTACAATTGATTGTTACTCAACCACTCTATCTTATACCCGCACTCGTTGTGCCCTACACGAGTCCATCAACCACGATGCTAGTCACACCATGTGCTAGCTGCAACACAAACTAAAATAAGGACGACAACATGCATAACTTAGCATCAATTTTTGAAATTCCGGCAACCGATTTAACACGCGCCGTAAAATTCTACAGCAGTATTTTTACTATAACGATTGAAACCATGGATATGCCTGAAATAAGAATGGGGATACTCCCCTACGAAAGACAATCTACCGTAGGTGTGATTGTTCAAGGTGCAGGTTACACACCTTCCAGCACCGGCGTCACACTGTATTTAAACGCAGGCGAAAACTTACAGCTTGTGCTATCTAAAGTAGAGGAAAACGGAGGGAAAATACTAACCCCTAAAACCCCACATGCCGACGAAAGCGGCTTCTTCGCGTTGTTTTTAGATACAGAAGGCAATCGATTAGGCCTGCATTCGCCAAAGTGAATACGATAAATTGAATACGCTGGGATTATCTTGCTTATATAAACAGCCGCTGGATAAAACCTATCGCGCAATCTGCGCAGAAAAAAGGAAAACACACTAGTACGACTTTTCATCGTTTTAGTAGCTTTACTGTGAAACACTGCAAAAACGACGGCGGACGAATCTAACAAACTGCGAGCGCTTGTTGGCTTAGCAAAACTCACATTCTCAACTCTAGAGTATCTTACTGTTGTATTTGCAGCGCGTTGTCGTACGCGATACCCCAGTTTTAGTGAATAGATACGCTGAGTGCTAAAAATTAGCCTACCGATAAACGTTTTTGCTCAAAGTGATTGAAGTGTTTTCATGCTTTTTTACTTCAATTTGTCAGCGTGAATGCTAATAGTAATTGGTGTCACGTATTTTCTACATATTTTTCAGTTAGGAAAATGAACAATCCGATCGCTTTTATCCTCAAGCAACCTAAGCTTTAAAGGCAGAAAGCTTTTTGTAGCAATAAGTTATCCAGTATGATAAAAACTCCTTAAGTAGACGTTCGAGGTGGTTAACGGTAAGAAAGCGACCGAATCGCTCTTAGGTGAAGATAGTTAGCATCACAAAGGAAACTCATCACATGAGCAGGATGCCGCAGTACTCGAAGAATATTATGCTTCATGACTGGAAAAATTCGAAAAGGAAATGAATCATTTATTGGCTATAGCTGGCGAATGGTTTTATGGCAGCATAGCCAACGAATATGCAAAATTAAAGCGAAATCTCGCAGTCCTTACAAAAAAGATCGTGAGGCATACCCCGTTAAAAAGTGGCCTTTTATACAACATGCTCTACAAGGTGCGGAATGCTAACAAGCTACGGGCGTTAAGTGCGATTTGGCGTATTCATCATCAAAGGAGTAAGTTGTGACAATGAGAAAGCTATTATTTTTCCTTTGCGCACTAATTTCGCTAAGTACATTTGCGGAAGATATTGTTATTGGTAAAAGGCACGAAATAGAATCAAAAGTCCTGAATGAAAGTAGGGAATATTGGGTATCTTTACCTACTTCTTATAAAGCAAAAGGATATAAAAAATATCCAGTTTTGTATTTCACTGATGCAAATTTAAATAGCTTTTTCCATGCTTTTTCAGGTATTACAAAACAAATGAGCTCTGATGCTAGCCCTGAAATTCCTGAAATGATACTTGTTGGGATTGTGAGTCAGAACCGTGGTCGTGATAGTTCGCCCACTAAATCACTTATTCAATGGGGTGGAAGTGTCTCAAAGTCGCAAGAAACGACAGGAGGTGCTGATAATTTTTTAAAGTTTATTCAAACGGAACTAGTACCCCAAATAGAGCAAGATTACCAAACCGCTGACTACAAAATTCTAGCAGGCTATTCATTTACCGGTTTAACTGTTATTCACTCGCTTTACCAAACGCCGGAATTCTTTAATGCATATATAGCTATTGATCCGAGTCTTTGGTGGGATAATCAAATAATGCTTAAACGTTACACAGAATTTTCGAAAAAGGAGCTTAACAAACGACAGCTTTTTGTTTCAACATCTGAACGCGTGCCCTCGCTTTATCCTAAAGAAAATTACGTCCGTGAATTTATCCATAAATTAGAGGCTTCACCAATTAAAGGATTAACCGTTCATTCCAAAACTTTTGGTACTGATCAAAACCATCATACAATGCCAATAATGAGTTTTTACTTGGGATTGAAAAATATTTTTAGTGGTTATATGGTCGATGACGCAATCAGATTTAGACCAGCAGTGGAACTGCAGGAGCACTTTAATATAATTTCAGAGAAATTAGGAGTAACCCTCAAGCCCAGAGAGAGCTTAGTGAATTTCTTTGGTTATAACAGGTTGTATGACAACCAGTTTCCTACCGATAGTCAGGTCGCAATTGATTTTTTCAGGTTAAATACTGAGTATTACCCAAAATCTTCTAATGCATGGGATAGTCTAGGTGAGGCATATTTGTTTGGAAAACAGTATAAATTAGCTCTAGATGCATATATAAAATCTAGAGAACTGAGCCCGGAAAATAAAAATGCAGAAGAAAAAATTAAGGAAATAAAAGAGCATTTAAATTGAAGATGTTGATAGTTAATGAGTTCCAAATTCAGATAATAAGGGCACCACTAGTGGTTAAACGGTGAGAAAAGATCAACTGCCTGCTGGTGGTACTCTGTAATCGCCAAAAAACAAGAGTTGATACCATGAGTTACAAGCAGTTGTTCGAAGGGCAAAGATACCAAATTGAGACCTACTTACGCGAAGGTTTTAGGAAAAAGGCTAAAAGTGAGCCACAGCGCCATAAGTTGTGAAGTTAGGCGCAATAGTACTCGAAGTCATTACTTGCCATTGATTGAAAAACGATGACATCCAAAACCATCGACTCTTCGACTAGATAAAATAACTCTATCGTTTGTACATTATGAATCTAGCAATAGACAGAGATTTTAGAATGTTAACAACCCAAACCTGGAAGCATCATGGAAATAATTAGAAGCAAAGCATTTACAGCACAACGCGCTTGGGGCGCAAAAGACATCGCCAATATGAATGGTATTACAACCCGCCTGCATTGGACTGATCAGCCTTATAAGTGGCACGTTAATGACGGTGAAGAAGTCTTTGTCGTGTTAGATGGTGCGGTTGAGATGTTATACAAAGAGAATGGCGTTGAGCAATCAACCCTATTGCAAACTGGTGATATTTTTTATGCTTCAATTGGCACTGAGCATGTTGCCCATCCTCGTGGCAAGGCGAGAATTTTGGTCATAGAATCCGAAGGTAGCGTCTAGGGTTAGGGTCGGTGTTAAACACCGATATCCATTAAATTGGATAGGTCTAAACTTGAACTGTCAGATCCGGTTGATAGGGTCCCATCAAATCTAAGAGTCGCATATTTCCCAATAGCGGGCAATGGTTACACCAAGCTTAGCTGATTTTGAAGTTTATGCTGTCGAGATAAATCTCGACCTACGGCACTCTCCAGTAGGAAGGAGTTTACCTCGCGATCTTTTATTCCTTTGAATAAAAGGTAAGCGAAAGCCGCTCAGTGGAGTGGCTCTCAGTTATCTTTAGATGATTGTTTTATCGAATACTTCAGATTAATTACGGCCTCTGAAATCTTTTAAAACATGATCGTTAGGATCATCAAGCTGCTGATTTTCAACCCACTCTAGCCATTGCTGCAATGAGATAGAAAGCTGCATCGAGTAATCCAAAGAGATCCATTCTTTCTTGTTCGGAGCAAAATCATAATTAGGTTGAGCTAGACTTTTACCATTGACACGAATATTAAATGATTCACCAGCACCTGTATTGGCGAAGTACAGGCTATCGATTTGTGCGAAGTTAATACCATCATGGATTTTACCTGTGTCTCCACCTCTATCTTTACCCAACGTTGCGCTATTAATAAGCGGTACCGCACATTCAGGCGTTTGCTCTCCAAACTGTGAGATCATCAGTGGTGTATTACGCGTACTATCAGGTAAAGAAGCAGTGCCATGGCAAGACATACAAGAGCTATTGGTGTTATCGGCAGGGCCATTCAAGCGATTGTTACAACCAAGATGTCCAACTTGGCGTGTCATAGCACTGCCACTGTACTTGTTAAGTTCATCAACTAAAGACCAGTTTATCACTGCCTCTGAAAAGCCATTTATTCTTGGGTTTACCGGTGTATTAAACGCTAAATGGCCTTTTGCAGGCGTATCGTTACCCCACATAAGTCCCAGCCATGTCATTTTTTCCCATGGGTTTTTGACATTTTCTTTGCGTTGACCGTCCGCTACAAAGGTGCCGTATACCCAACCTGTATCTTTCGCTCTATCGTCTCTGACGGCAACATCAAATTGAAGCAGTTTTACATCATCCCAAGCCTGACTGTTACGCTTACATTGCTTACTTTCTTCAATAAAGTTACACTCTTTACGCTCGTTTCCATCTTTATCTTTGCTTCCTGGTGTTACTTTACATTTACAGTAAGCGGGATCTGAGATATTGGCATTCCAGCTTGGTAATCCTGCTAACACAGGTATTTGAGCGATAGTTGAAGTATTAAATAATGGCTTAATGATGACGGCACCTTCGTGGAATCGCAGGCCTTCTTTTGGTAATTTGGCTGTGCCATCTTCTTGCCATACTTCCCCTAAAGTGTACGCTGCTGTGGCATTATAAAAGCCGACAGCCCACATGGTAGAGGCGTCTGTACCTGAGCTATCTTGAACCGAAAAAGTGACCGGCGCTTCACGTGTTAAGCCCCTGATGTACTCTCGCCCTGAAAGTGGATCGTAAGTCTGAAATGGAATGTGAAACCAAGGTCTATAGTTATTTTCACAAGTATCAAAGTCCCTCGAAGCAACCCTTCCTTTGCCCGCAACATTCCCTTCAAGGCCATAGGCATAAACAAGCTTTATGTATTCTTTGGCAAGCTTGCTTTTTTCCCGTTGCGAAGTACTTTCATCGAATAGCGCATCAAACTTGGCGTCATACCAAGGCTGATTTTTCTTTGGTTCAACAACAAGCTTTCTTGGGTATTTATCTGAAAGTGCGAATACTCCTTCATCCCATAAAGTTGTTGGCACATTTGAAATGGTTTGGCCTTTCCACATTTTTGTAAATTTGGGATTTGGGTCTTGCCAATAGCTTGGGTATGTTTGGGTACAAGTATTTAACTCTGTATATTGACCTTTGTACATTGATTGTTTGTACCAAGGTTCAGCTTTCGCTGCGACAGAGTATGACGCGAGTGCAGTCAATACCAGTGCAGCCGCTTTTACTATTGATGAGGTACTGATGTTCATTTTATTTCCTTTTATTACTTGATACACAAACAGAAGGCGCTCACCACGCCAGCTAGAATGAATAGTAATCGCATTAATTTTTAAACCAATTTGAAGAAGAGGAAGTACCATACTTGCTTGGCTAAGCGCTTTCATTTAACACAACTAAATTATAAAATTTTTCCCTACCTACATGAGTTGGCAGTCTTGCTGTAGCCGAGTGGTATAACGTGATTTCCCCGCATCAAAAAAGGCTCATTTGCTCAATGTGATTGCTATAAACTGAGCTTGTCTGTAGTTATCATCGGTGACGGATATGAGTTTGGTTGACATAACTCGAGTGAATTGTAGTGCTGAGTAGGACACATTGGTATTACATTGAATTACATTAGATTACACTTTAATATTGCAGTATTGAGTTTTTATACCGTTATGGGGTATTTGCCCACGTCGAGTGGGCAACTAGTAAAACAGACTAAGCTGTGAATACAGCAAGGTAAGTTTCGTACACGAGAGACTTATTTGCGGAGATTGCAACGCTTATTTTAGTGCCCTCTACTTCATCCACAATCAGTTTTCCTGAAGTATCTTGCTCTTCATTCATGGCTTGTTCGATGCGGATCGCAAAGGATTGAGTTGAGACAATATCTGGATTGGTAATAACACAGGCAGCAAGCGGATCCCAAAAAGATAAGAAGCTACCGATCCCCTCTTTATTATCGGGATAGTCAAGTACTTCAGATAAAAATTGGGCTTGTGGCGACTGAATGTGCTTTAGTTTTGTCACAAAATCACTGTCAATTGGCACATCTGATGTTGCATTTAATGAAACTAAAGTAACTGGGAGTCCAGAGCCAATAACCTCTTCTGCACCTAGCGGATCGATAAAAATATTCCATTCAGCCACGGCATTTGAATAGTAGGGATTGTCACCCAAAGTATCGAGTATATTACCACCTGCACCAGGCGTAATGTACTCATCGGTAAGATTTCCGCCCATCATGACTATTTGCTCTATGGCATTAAAAATACCCGTTTGCAACTGTTTATCAGTTTTGGCTGTTTGTAATAGTTGGCCAAAGTTTGTACCACCGCCAATGGATAACACAGTCACTTTGTCTGAAGTGGACGAAAAGTAATCGGTTAACCACGCTTGCGCCTCATATATATTTGCTTGCGTATTCTTTTGAGGGAATGTGGCTTGATAATGGCTATCAGCACCTTGTCTGACAGTAGCTGGGAAAACATTACTATATCGCAGTGGTGCATTCGCACCTTTTAGGATAGGAAGCTTTTGCGTTTCATCACTATACAAGGTCAAAAAGTTAGCTAAGTTTTCCACTCCTTTAGACAAGTGAGCGGCTCCACAGCCTGTAACACTGATAGCTAATACTTCTATCTGCGGATGTTGAAGTAGGTAAGTTAGTGCCATGTAATCATCAAAGTCCATGTCGGTATCAATGATAACTTTTGTTAATTTGCTCATTTTCATTTCCTGTCTAAGTGAGTGAGTTAGGAATATAGAAAATAAAGAGCAGTAAAGATATTACAATTAGTTACACACAATTACACACATCAAACTTGTTACAGAGAGCGCAAATCGCTGAAGAGCGCAAATCGCTGACACCCACCACTAACTTGCCCTATTGCACACAGGTCATATTTTTTATGCATCAATTGGCACTGAGCATATTGCGCATCCTCGTGGCGATAGCGCAAATCGCTGACACCCACCACTAACTTGCCCTATTGCACACAGGTCATATTTTTTATGCATCAATTGGCACTGAGCATATTGCGCATCCTCGTGGCGAGGCGAGAATTTTGGTCATAGAGTCAGAGGGTAGTGTATAAAAAACTAGTAAATCGCTGACACCCACCACTAATTTGCACCTTCCTAAGATCCTGCCTAAGCTTTAATTCTGCACTCAAAGGATTGAGGAAACCAACTATGGCAACCGCCCGTAAAAGACAAATCAGTTTAACCGACACCAAATACTACCACTGTATCTCCCGTTGCGTAAGGCGTGCTTTTCTGTGCGGTGAAGATAAATTTACTGGCAAATCATACGAACACCGCCGGGATTGGGTTGAAGAAAAGCTCCTAATGTTGGCAACCGTATTTTGCATCGATGTCTGTGCTTATGCTGTGATGAGTAATCACACCCACATTGTTTTATATGTTGATGATAGAAAGGCTAAGCGCCTGTCGGATAAAGCAGTTGTAATACGGTGGCACAAGTTGTTTAAAGGCAATTGGATAAGCCAAAAATTTATTGAAGGTGAGCCACTCAGTGAATTGGAGCAATTGATACTCAGTGAACATGTCGCCAAGTACAGGGAAAGACTTGCAGATATTAGCTGGTTTATGCGAGTACTCAACGAAGACATCGCCCGCAGAGCAAATAAAGAAGATAACTGTACAGGTCGGTTTTGGGAAGGACGATTTAAATCCCAAGCGCTGCTGGACGAGGCGGCATTGGCTGCTTGTCTCGTTTACGTAGACCTAAACCCCATTAGAGCCAAAATCGCAGCAACACCTGAAACCTCAGACTACACCAGCATCAAAAAACGCATCGACCACGCTAAACAGGGCAAACAACCAAAAAGCCTACTACGCTTTGCGGGCAGCCCACGAAAACATATGCCAAAAGGCCTGCCTTTTGAACTCAAATCCTATATTGAATTGGTTGAACTCACAGGCCAATGTATTCGCGCCGATAAACGCGGGTATATCAATGAAGCACAACCCATTCTTACTCGATTAAATATAGAGCCTGACAACTGGATAAAACTCACCACACAATTTTCTCGGGTATTCCATGGTGCAGTTGGTCGAGAGCGAACAATAACCGCTTACTGTGAAACACTGCAAAAACGACGACGAACAAACCTAACAAACAGCAAGCGCTGGCTGGCTTAGCGAAACTCACGTTCTCAACTCTAGAATTTTCTTACTGTTGTATTCGTAGCGCGTTGCCGTGCGCGATAATCCAGTTTTAGTGCAGAGATATGCTTGGACACTAAAAATTAGCCTACCGATGAACGGTTTTGACCAAAGTGATTGAAGTGTTTTGATACTTTTTTTACTTCACTTCCTCAGCTTTGAGGCTAATAGTGATGGGTGTCACTTATTTTCTCCTTATTTTCTCACTTATTTTCATTTCCATTTATTTTCCTTAACTTTTTTTGGGTTTGGGTGCGTTTTATTTTATATTGAGATAACAACCTACTAATTAGAAGAATAAAATGAATCTAGCGAACAAAACCATTTGGATCACAGGGGCCTCTTCGGGTATTGGTAAAGCGCTGGCTATAGCTTGTGCAAAAAAAGGCGCTCGTATAATTTTATCGTCACGAAATACAGAAGCATTAGAGCAAGTAAAGTCGAGCTTAACGTCATCTCAGCAACATCTGATAGTGCCATTAGACCTAGCACAACCTGAGCAATTAAATGAATTGGTTGTTAATGCGATGTCACAAATTGGCCATGTTGATGTATTAGTAAACAATGGTGGTATAGGTCAACGAGGATTTGCTTGCGAAACTCAGCTTGATGTGCAGCGAAAGGTGATGGAAGTAAATTATTTTGGTGCTATTGCCATGACACAAGCGCTGTTGCCCTTTATGAAGCAGCAAGGTCAAGGCACTATTGCTACTGTAGCAAGCGTAGCTGGACTAGTAGGTGGTAAGAGTATGGCTGGTTACAGTGCTTCAAAACACGCAATTGTTGGTTATATGGATTGCCTTAGAGCGGAAGAAACCACTAATGGCATCAAGGTGTTAAATATTTGTCCTGGGTTTGTACATACACAAATATCCGTCAATGCGTTTCGAGGGGATGGGTCAAAATTTGATGAAATGGCCAGCTCAATTGCCAATGGTATTGCCGTAGAAGATTGTGCCGATCAAATTGTCACTGCATTAGAAAAAGACAAAGCACAAGTTATTATTGGTAAAGGTATTAGCTACTGGGCACCAACGGTGAATAAATTTTTCCCTGCAATATTTCGTCGATTAGCGGCAGCAAAAAATTATAGAGAGTAAGCTTTAGAGCTGGATAACGAGCAAAAAATTCTGTTTTTTTACACTCAAATTGCAATGTTTTGGTTGTGTTATTCAAAAAAGTTGCAATTTGAGAGTAGTAAGATCTTTTAGATCTTCAAGTAATTCAATAAATTAAATTGGTTTCAGGAAGAACTATTTATACAAACAAGGAAGTGGTTTAGATGAACGAATTAATGTAGGGTTTGTTCAGGTGAGTTGGTTAAGATAAACACTAACTTTTCTATATTAGCTTTTGGTTCATTCCTTGAACTTTGCAACTCAGGTAAGCAAATTTAAAGCGGGATTAAAGGCAGATACATGCCTTGTCATTTGCTTTAATATTGAAGTTTATGAGTTTTAAGACTGTCTATTGATGAAACGTTCAGCACGCGCAAAGAGCTTGTCACACTTATCTTTCTGCTCGCTATATTCGACCGAATCTTCCGTAAGAGCATCAAGCACTTCTTTTGCTTGACGATATTCACCTACCACTTGTTCAAGTTTACCTTCAAAATCCTCTTTCCGTGTTTTTTTACTACTTTGTCTTCTTGGTCTAGCCATAACTCACTTCTCTTTAAATCAAAGTCCCAATAATTTCTTTCGCTCTCGTTCAGACAGAATATCTTCGATTTTTCTTCTTACAACGTGAATATTATTTGACTTACTTTTATCAAGAGCCGCATCTTCGCCACTCTTTTTTTTCGACTGTTTTTTCAATTTAAAATCCTACCTCTCAAAACAAAATAATATGAACGAAAAACGCATAAAACTCCCTATCAATGTGAGTTAAAAACGCACATCAATTAAATGGAGTTTTATGAAATTATGGTGTTAATATTGAAATGGACTTTTACTTTGAGAGATGGATATTGACTGGAAGTCCTCTCCAGTCTATTCGCTACTTATACCAAAGTAACGTTTGCAGCATTTGGACCTTTAGCCCCTTGCTCAACATCAAAAGCTACTTTTTGACCTTCATTCAGTGTTTTAAAGCCTTCACTTACAATTGATTTAAAGTGAACAAAAACATCTGGACTACCATTTTCAGGTGTAATAAAGCCAAAACCTTTTAACTCATTAAACCATTTTACAGAACCTAAAATCTTGTTAGACATATATACCTCGATATATTAAAAAATATTAGTTACTAAGCATGTAATAAAGGAAAAGATATCGCAGAGCATATATGACGAACTGGTTCGAAAGGAAACTGAGAAGAACTTGAACTAAATGTTACATTAATAGGTAACTTATTGAGTCACCCACTATACACGAAATATAATTAATAGATATAACTTTCTTTTTTATTTTATTTATTCAACAAAATCAACAGCACAACCTTTCGCATTACACCTCGACTTTAGGTGCTTACTACACCTCACTCAAATACTGGATCATCCGTCCTGAGCGTTTCTCTTCTTTAAAGTCACAACTGGTTAAACGATATTGAACGAAGTTATCTGTTAAGCAGCGGGTGTCGTGGATATCGCCGGGTAGAAACACTCGGCAATCACCTGCTTTGAGCGTGTCTGTACCTCTTGATACAAGGTGGGTTTCGCCGCTTGCTGTGGTGACGGGTTTGTAAGTTGTCATTTCCATTTCGCCGGATTGCACGGCATAAAATACCCAACCGGCGCCATGATCATGAGGCGGGCGGTACGTGCCCTTTTCTTCGGCATGGACTAGCAGCATAAAACCATGGTCAGGGTCTTGGTAGAGTGTTTTTGATGCCAGCCTTTCACGCATAATGCTCGCAAGCCAAGGCTCGTGCGGTGGAGACTGAGTAAGTTCACTTAACAATTCACGTACTGTTACTGTGGTGCTTGAATTTAACCCGCTCCAGTTGGCTTTTATGTCATTGACGATTTTATCTAAGCTATTTTGCATTGCCTCTGCCTCTTATCGTTTGTTCACTGTCATTCGTTTAAGAGGAGCATACAACTTCAAGTTCACTTTAAGTCAAGGAATAGAATTGCTCGAATAATATCGGTTTCGCTTAAAACTGATAACTTAACGAAAGTTTGATGGTGCGACCAAAAATGGGTCTAGCATAAAAGATGGCCTCTTGATGGCTTAAATCGTCCCTAGGATTACCCTCAGTCAGCCCCAAAGCATTGGTGAGGTTTTTAACCTCAAGCTGTACACTGAGCTTGTCATTAATCGCCAACTCTGTAAATAAATCCCATGTTTGATAGGCTGGTAAGGCAAACCGATTGGCGATATCCGAATAACGTTTACCAACATACGACCAGGTGATAGCCGCGGTAATAGGTCCAGCTTTGTATTCCGGCGTCAGTCGTAGTTGTAATTCCGGCGTGCGTGTTATTTGATTGCCATTAAATTCGCTTTGTGGCAATTGCTTGGGAATGCCATAAAACCCAGCGTCTTGCCACACACCTATCGCTCTAAATTGCAAAGCCGGACTGTATTGATAGTCAAACTCGAACTCCAGCCCTCGTGTTTGGGTATTGATTGAAACGGCTTGTTGAGTCGTAGCCGCGCCGAGATATACCGTAAGCGGGAGCGGATCAAACTTGGTCTCAAATAACGCGCCACTAAACTGCCAATCAGCGGTTTGATAACGCAGTCCAACTTCACCTAACGCCAAACGAATGGGTTGACCAAAATCTTGTTGTGCGCGCTCTTTTTCACTTTTAGCCCACCCGCGGCCATTGCCGTAATTAATGAGCCGTGGCATTTCAAAGGCATCGGAATAACGTGCAAATATCGCCATCGCGTCACCAATTTGGTAATTAGCGCCAATACTGAGCGCATTTTGCGTAAAGGAATCACGCAAAGTGGCAGCCGAGAGATAGTGAGAATAAGCGGCTTTTGATGAGTCTGTGTACGACTTTACCCCCTCTAGTAGCGTGCTGGTGAGATTCAGATGTTCGTTACGCAGTGCCAAGTCAACTCTAAGGTTTTCAGTGAGCTGCCAGTCTATATTGGCATACAGCGAATGTGATTGAGACAAGCCGCTACCGCTTAAATAAACGGGTCCGGCGTAAGATAAAAAGCCTTGCTCGGTAAAATTGGCAATCACATTTTCTTGCCCATCAACCAGTACGATGTCCAGTCGCTCTGGTTGGTGCTTTACGTCAGTGAGTAACGCACCAAGCCATTTATCTAGCGGTAACTCATCAAAATCATTTCGTGCGTAAATATGGCCGAGGGTCAGTGACCACTGCGCATCGAGATAATCCACACTAAAATGATTTACCAGCTGCTGTTGTTTGTAACGTGAATATAAAGGATAACTAGCAGTCACGAGACCATTACCATTAAGCGTTGCGGGGTTGGCCACTAAGGTGTTATCTGAATAACGTAAGTATCGAGGGCGCAATGCGCTATTTGCAAAATGGCGTTTAAATTCGGTGATATCGGCGTGTTGCAATCGGCTTGTGGCGTCGACTATGGTTTGGTTGCCCAAATTCATTAAGGTATACAAATCATTGTTTAAGCTTGAAAGTCGCGCGCGATTGCTCAGGTTAAAGTGTTCAAAAAGCGGCATATTAAACAGTAAAGTGTAGCTGTTTAGGCGTGTTTGCTGAGCGTCTTCTAAGTCACGCTGCACGCGTCCTTCCGGAGTGAAGAAGGTGAGCGACCTTAGGTCGTCGCTCAGTAGGGTTCCATCGTCATAAGGCAGGCTCGCCAGCTCTCGAATTTCACCGCTGTTTTGCATCACTAAAGGCGCGTAAAAGCTGGTTTTATCGTTTAAATGTTTATAGCTAAAATCAAGCTCAAATGCGTCGGGTAACCAGCTCACGCGCGCACTCACTTGGCCCCCTAGGTCGCTTTGATAGCCCGGCTCCCGAATACCGTCGGAAGTGCGATAAAACCCGCCTACAGTATAAAACCATTCATCATTCAACGCTCCGCTAAACACGCCATCAAAACGAGTGTAGTCATAGCTCAACCCCTGACTCACTTTCACTAAATTAAAAGGATTTTCTGAGCCTCGCCTACCGATATAATTCACCATTGCCGCAGGCCCGTTCACGGTAAAAATACCGCTACTGCCGCCACGCACCGCTTCAATGGCTTGATGGGTTAGGTCTGGACGTAAAAAAAAGTCCCCCCAAATGCCATCATAGGTCACGGGCAATCCATCTTCCATCAGGCTGATAAATCTAAACCCCTCGCCACCTCTGAGCCCCCTTGGCGCAACATTATTGTTGGTTTCACCACCCGAGTCTTCAACCCAAAAGCCGGTGATATTTTTAAGCGCTTCTGCGCTGGAATACGGTGTTTGTTTTTCAAGTTGTAGGCTTGCAAGCTGAGTGATTGAAATAGACGAGTTTAAAATGCTACGGTTTTTGCCGCTTACACCCGTTACAATAATGCGCTCAAAGTGTTGTGCAGACTCAATTTTTTTAGGAGTCACAAAAATACGCTGCTGCTCTGGGTCTAGGGAAAAGTCGTAGGTGGCTTGTTGAAAGCTGGTGAGCAAGACTTGTTCGAGGGTGTAGCGGCCAGTTACCTGTTTAACGCTAATGTCATCTGGAATTTCAGCTGCACTTAACTGCCAGCCACTTTGCGCAGCAATATCGAGTAAACGCTGCTGCAAAGTCGCTTTAGGCAAGTTAAATTGATGATCCGTGGTAGCAAATGCAACGCCACCAAACCATATTAACCACGCTAACAGCGGGATTAATAGCTTGAATAACATAGTTTAAATCAATGTATTTATTATTGTATAAACTTTGTACCACTTATATTGTGACTTTGCTATGACACTTTTAGCTAATTTGCGATTAGGGTGTACTCCTCGCCTTTTTGCATCACGGTGATCGGATAAATCTTTTCTAAACTATTGAGCCAATCGTCTATTTCAGTGGTTAAAAAGGTGCCGTTGTAGGTCAGTTTTGCTAGGCGTTGATCGCTTAATTTCACTTTGATTTCGCTATATCGTGACACATCATTAAGCACATTACCTAACTCTGCGTTTTGATACACTAAGTAGCCTTTTTGCCACGCCATGGTCAACGCTTCACCTTGGGCTTTACTACGGGTAACTTCGCCTTGCTGCGTGACTTCTACCGCTTGCCCTTGGGTCAATTTAATTGCTTGTTGCTGAGTCACAGCCACACGCCCCTCAAGCACATCGACTCTAATTGAAGCCGGATTGGCGCGAACATTAAACACCGTGCCTAGCGCCTCTACTTGGCTGTTTTGGTAGCGCACGATAAACGGTCGCTGCTTGTCTTTACTCACGCTAAACAGCGCCTCACCTTGGTACAACAGTAGTTCTCTTGAAGTGTTGCTGTAGCGAACAGCCAATTGGCTATTGGCCCCTAAATCAACCTGACTATTATCATCTAGCGTAATGGTGCGATGCTCGTTGACCTTAGTTTGAAAGAACTCGCTGTACACTGTATCGACTGGTGCAGGCTTCGCACTGGCAACGGGTGCTTGCTGTAGTGGCTGCTCCGGTGCCACCAAAGTTACCAAACCAACCAGCAGCAAAGTAGCGGCAATCGCAAGATACCAAGGCTGAGCGCGGCGCTTGGGTTGTGGCTTAATGTCAGTTGCAGCCGTGGTATTTTCTGCATCTAGCTGTGCAAGCTGCTGAGTAACATAGTCATCGTCAAGTTGAGCTGAAAGCGTCCAAAGCTCCAGCATTTTATTGAACACATCACTGTGTCGTGGATTTTCAGCTAACCAAGCGTTAAGCGGCTGTGGATATTGAGTGCTGTCATGAGGTGAGATCTGCTGCTCGTCTAAGACTAATAACCAATCAGCGGCTTGTTCTTCAATTATTGCTAAATCGTCAGATAATGGAGTCATGTTTATATCCTTAACACTCATGATCAAAGCTCATGCTGTAACTGCTGGTAGCAATGACGAACTGCACGTAATACATATTTTCTTACCATACTTGGGGATATCTGTAAGGTCAAAGCTATCTCCTCATAGCTTTGACCACGTATTTTATACAATAAAAAAGCCAGCCTACATTTATCGGGTAAGCTTGCGAGAGACTTTTCCATTTCTTTAAGTAGCTCTTGGTTGTGGTGGTTTTGTTCAGGGTTAGCACTTGCACAAGGCTGTGGCATTTGATCGCTATCGTGCTCACGATCATCAAACGGGCTACGCGCTTTGCGCCGCAGCTTATCAATAGCCAAATTGGTTGCAATTTTATACAAGTACGCGGCGATGTAGTTGCTGACATTATCCTGCTCAAGTCCAAGCAACTTCACAAACGCCTCTTGGGCAACGTCTTCCGCCTCACGTTTGTCTAACCCTTTACCCATAATATGGCGGATCAGCTTTTGTTGTTGTTTTAAAAACAGCTGCTCTACTTGCTGGCGACGTGCAAGTTCATCGTTTGCAGCGGCCTTAATGGTATCGACTGCTTTGCGCTTAAAAGATAATAACGGTGGCATGTATACGCATCCTACTCTTCCATTTGTGTTAGCGTGCAGCGAACCCATAAATAGTAGGTTCGCTGGCGTTGCTTAAACCAATTTGCTTAATTAACCGTTGCGACTCGGCTTACTTTGCCCGAATCACTCACCGTTCTGAGTTGTACTTTAGATGACGCGGTCAATGTCACAGGCCCTTCATAGCGCTGCCATGTTACGCCTTGGTCAACCGAATACTCCGTAGCCATGCCAACAAACCGGGTATTGACAATTAACTTACCACCTTCAATCGCGCCTCCAGGTAATGGAATACGATAATTTACCCCTACCTGCTGTGGTATTTGAGCATTAATATCGACCACTTGGTAATAGTCCAATAGTGGTAGAGCGTATTGTCCTAAAGTGTTGGTAAAGGTGTGCCAAGCCTCGGTAGTCGCTGCGCCTTGCGCTGGCATATCTTGCACCCATGCACGCTCAGCGGCACCCAGTAATTTCGGGAAAGTCATGTAATCAAGAATTTCTGGTGACTTTTGGTTTTCGCCAAATAGTTGCGCCTGAATACCTTGAACATTTTGTTTACCCGCTTCGCTCAGTAACACCCATTTTGGGTTCAACGGCACTGGATTGCCCAGCTTGTCACGCTCCGCATTAGCGTAAATATTAAACGGACGATATTCAAACGCCTTTTTGGTATCTGTGTAACCTGCCCAGTGATAGCCTATTTCATCCGGATGCTTGTTATATGCAAGGTCAAGATACAAGTTTGTCGCATGGGCCAGCACCACTTTGTGACCTTGGTTAGCAAACTTGTAGGCCTGATGCTCATTGCCCCAACCCCACACGTTATTCCAAAACACGGGGAATATCTCACCGTAACTTACATTACCCGTACCATTGTGCGATAACACATCGCCCCAGGTTGCCATATCAAAACCATGCTGATTGACTATCTGCTTCCAGCGTAAAAAGAAGTAGTCAAACAGCTCTGCATCGGTTTTGCCCGCCGTAGCTGGGTTTTGACCGACCGCTGGAGATTGCGCCCACCATTCATTCGGGCCTAAATGTGGTAGCTCGTCACCACCGCCATGTAGCCGAGTCAGTGTCGCATCGGGCACAGCATCATAAATGGCGCGTGTTTCTTTCACTACATGGTTGAGGAAAGTAAAGGTGCTCTCAAGCGCTGGGTTCACAAAATTGTCGGTATAAAATTGTGGGGTGTAATACTGCGACTGGTCGAGCGGATCAATCAACCTAAAACGATTTGCTTCAACTGGGTCGCTATCTTTGTATTTGTTGTAGCGATATTCCATCGCTTTGATTGCTGCACGCGCATGGGCTGGAAAGTCATATTCGATGATCACATCGATATGACGGTCAGCGGCATACTGAAGAATTTCTTTAAAATCATTCACCGTGTAGTAGCCCCAGCCTTTACCGAGAAAGTTTTGCTGAGCAATTTCAAAGCCTTGATAACTAGGCGCGGTGCCTAAGTTTGCTGCTGTTTCATCCGTGGGTTTATTTTCAATCCCATCTCCTGGCGCAAAACCATTGGCAGCTCCCATAAAAGTATGCAGCATCGTACTTTCGCTCAGGTCATATCCCCGCTTTGCCCCAAACTCCGTGAGTTCAGGAATACCAGGAATTTCTAGTCGCCAACCTTCATCGTTGGCAAGGTTAATTTCGAACTTGTTTAACTTGTAAAATGCCATCAAGTCCAACAACTTAAATACCGTTTCTTTGCTTTGGAAATTGCGCGACACATCCAGCATCATGCCTCGATATTCAAACCGTGGTGCATCCAAAATGGTGCTAGCGGGTAGTACGGCATTGTCGGACAAAGTGGCTGAGTTTTTAGCCGTTTTATACACAGTGGTGGGGAGCATTTGACGAAGTGTCTGAATACCATAAAACACCCCTTGGGCGTCACTTCCGGTAATGGTGATCCCCGCGAATGCATCGACTTCAAGCTGATAACCACTTGCGTCCGGCTGATTGTCTTGATTGGTATCGAGATTTGGGTCTAGCTGCAACTTGATAAGGTTCGGGCCATTTTGCACCGTGCTATTAATCGCAAATGTGCCGCTCAGAATATCGCGCAGTGCAGTTTGTAAGAAGGTGGCTTCTTTAGCCAGTGAAGCCGGCGCTGAAATACTGGTTAATTGGCTCATCAAAGTTAAAAATTCATCATTCGGAGTGACCACTGAATGGGGCTGCGGAACCAAGCGGTTTTTCAGCGGCAATGCCATGTGCGTCGCGCTGTTTTCGGCGAATCGGATGGCGGACGTTTGCACCGGCATATTATCGTTAACCGCTTGCTTTGTTTGTTTTGGATCGCTTGGGTCCATCATCACGTCCACCAGCACAGCTTGAGGCGCTTGGTTATTGTAGCTAATGTGAAAACCCGACGGTGAGTCGTTTTTCAGCATTTGCCAATACTGTGCAACGATTTCAATAGTACGAGACTCACCCGATTGAATGGGGGCAAAACCCGCTGTGGGCTTAAGTACAAAGTAATCACCACTTTTTGCGTCATCGGCATTTTCTAAACTTAGATTCTGCGCGGCGATATGCTGGCGCGCATACTGACCATTTGGATCTGAGTCTGGTAGTACGCTTGCAGGCGGCCTTACCGAGCTAAAATAAAGCGCCCAGCCAGACTCACCCAACGGTTCAAGACCATTATTAGTAATCGTCAGACTGCCAAGAAAGATATTCTCTCCAATGCCATGATCCACGACTTGCCAGCGTAATGCTAAGTTATCTGGGTGAGGATGTGCGACGCTATAGTGGCTCGCAGTCAACAAGGCTAAGCCTGACAGTGAGGCAGTAATTATCTGTTTTTTTGCAAACATGTTGGCTCCTAAAATATTGTTATTGTTCGGATAGAGCGCGTACTGCTGCCACTCTATCTATTAAAACGTTTGAGCCGAGGAAGTTGGGAATGGAATCGTAAATAATGCCCTAATTAGGGCTGGTGTGATTAATATACCGCTATTTCATCGATATACAGCGGAAGTTTGGGGATCTGGATATCGTCAGATTGCTTACTATTAACGGCCACCACCTTTAAAAAGCGCACACTTACAGGAGCAAACGACAACACCGACATGGGCCCACGCGGATTATTAACCTCAGCTAACGTTTGCCACTGTTGTTTATCACTTGAACCCAGTACTTGAATATGTGTTGGCGGGTGCAGTTGTCTATGTCGCCCGCTGTCAAAGCCCAGCTTAACCTGCTGCACTTGCGTTGACGCATCCAAGTCAATAACCGCCTCAAGATCAGTATCGTAAAAAATCGCATAATCATCAACGCTGTAAAATTGATCATAGGCAAATTGACCATCCTGCAGCTTAGTCGCAGAGCCTTCGGCGGCTAGCGAAGCAAGCGTTATCTCTTTTCCAAGCGCTAAATGAGGCGAAAGCGTTAAACGCGCATCGCCTACCAGTTGCCCTAGATCGCTTACATAACTGCGGGCGCGAAGCTGCGTTTCGTCAGTTATCACTAGCGGCTTTTGATATTGCTGGGATTGTAGCGTTGGCTCGCTGCCGTCTAAGGTATAGTAAATAGCCGTGTTGGCAATTTCAGAGGTAATGGTGGCGATGAGCTGCTGCCCATTAATCTCACTTGAAATAATAGGCTTATGGCTACTATAAGCGGTATTGAGGTGCATCTGCTGGTAGCGTTTTAAAAGCGCGGGTAAACGATATTGGCTGTAATCAGACCACGACTTTTGTGTTTTATCCGACCACAATGTTTCGGCCAGCGCACTCAAGCGCGGAAACAGCATATACTCAGCATGACGAGGCGTTTTTATATATTCAGTCCAAAGTGCCCCTTGCGCACCAATTATAAAGGCTTGTTGCTCAGCGGTTAAGTGGCTGGGTTGTGGCTCATATTGATAAACGTTTTTTAGACTTGAAAGCCCATGGATGGCTTTGGGCTCGTCAAGATTGCGCGATTGATAGGCATCAAAATAAATATATTGATAAGGGCTCATGATCACCTGATGACCCATTTTTGCAGCTTGAATGCCTCCTTCCGTGCCCCGCCAAGACATAATCACGGCGTCATCCGCTACCCCTCCTTCTAATATTTCATCCCAACCAATCACCGTATTGCCAAGATTTTGGACGATTTTGGCGACCCGTTTAATAAAATAGCTTTGCACTTGCTCAGGTGTGGTTAACTGATGCTGTTGCATCAACTTTTTCACCTCGGGACTTTCTAACCACTGTTTTTTTATCACCTCATCGCCACCAATATGAATATATTGGCTTGGAAATAGCTCGGCAACCTCTTTGTATACAACACCAAGAAAAGCAAACACGTCTTCACGGGGGCATAGCACATCTTCAAAAATACCAAACTGCGGCTGTACCTTTACTGCTCGCTGGTGACAAGATAACTCTGGATATGCGGCAAGCATCGCACTGCTATGCCCCGGAATATCAATTTCAGGGATCACTTCAATATGTCGCGCCTGCGCATACTCAATCACTTCCTTAATTTGCGCCTTGGTATAAAAGCCCGACACCGTTTTATTATCAAACAATGGTTGATAATCATAGGTATGACCAACCACGGTATGAGGCCGCGTTGCCCCAATTTCGGTTAGTCTAGGGTACGCATCAATGGCAATTCGCCAGCCTTGATCATCGGTTAGGTGCCACTGGAAGACATTGAATTTATGCATCGCCAGCCAATCGATATAACGCTTCACAAAAGCCACATCGAAAAAGTGCCGACTCACATCTAAATGCATGCCACGGTATGAGAATCTGGGCTGATCTTTTATTTCTACCGCAGGTATTGCCCAACTCGCCTGATTGATGGGCATACGCGACTCAATCTCTGCAGGGAGTAATTGTCGCAGCGACTGCATCCCCCAAAATAATCCGGTCGTAGTATTCGCTCGTATTTCAACCCCTTCAGGTGTCACGCTCAGCGTGTATCCCTCTTGAGATAACGCTGCATCGACAATCTTAAAAGCAATACTATTTTTAGTTGTATTATCAGCCTGAGACACTGGCAACTGATAGCCCGTAGGCGAGCGCAAAAAGATCGCTAATTGCTGCGCAACGCTTTGAGCTTGCTGCTGGTTAAAGGTAATTTTACTGTCATGGGTAAGGTTAAAGTGACCGTTACCAAAACTAGCACTCACCGGTTTTGGGGTGATCTGTAGCGCTGCACAAAGTGGTGTGAGCAACAAAGAAAACAGCAATAAACTGCTTTGCAAAAACGTATAAAAGACACTCTGGTTCATAAATAACTTCCTGAGAAAAGCCCGCTTGTAGCGGGCTTGAGTGAACTAATTAGCACTGGGCAGTGTGCAGATTAGCAAGGGAAAGACAGGGTCTAATGACCTTTGCTATTTAATTTTTGTTCCCCTGAGTGAGTTTTGGTCGCGACGCTCGACTTGTATAAATACCAATCAAACTGCTGCAAAAACAAACTTAAAAGAACATTAGGCCCTAAAAATTAAGCGTCAGCGATGCGCTGATGGTGCGTCCTAAGATCGGCCGAGCATAGTAATAGTCGTATCCTGCTTGAACATCGTTGATGGCACGCGGGTTTCCTTCGGTTAACCCAAGTTCATCACTGATATTTGTCGCTTTCACATGCAGTGCAACCGCGTCGGTAAAGCGATAATTCACCCCCATATCGATTGTGGTGTAGGCAGGGAGCTCAAACTTATTCTCACCGTCTGAGTAACGCTCTCCTAAGTGGTGAATGGTTAAATAGATATCACCATCGTCAAAGTAGTAGGTTGGCGTTAACCTAAGCTGCACTTTGGGTGTGCGCTTCACTTGCTTGCCTTCCCAATGTGCAAATGCCCCAGTAAATCCTTCCATTTTTGGGTTTTGCAACACGCCAGTCAACTCAAGCTGTAAATTGTCGTGTGCCTGCCACACTGTTTCAAACTCAAGACCATCGGTAACTGTGTCTATGGTTTGATTCGCCACCTCACCATCGCTGCCGGTAAAATTACGTTCCACTAAGTCATTAAATTTAGTTCTAAACAAGGTCAGTGATGCGCCAATTGAATCGCCAGCATAGCGAGTACCCAATTCGCTAAAGATTAAATTAACGCTGTCATTAAAGTCAGCATCAACCCCTGAGTGAATATTCTGACCAAAGCTCATTAACCTTGGCATTTCAAAGGCGTCGGCATAACGACCAAATACTGACACATCATCCGAGAAGGTATAGTTGAATCCCACCGTCCATGCAGTTTCGGTTTCGCTACGTGTTTTCGATAAGAAATTGTTTGACGGGATGTCGACGTAATTGTTGGCAAGATTGTTATCTATGTCATTACCAGCGCTGTCAAAAGCGCCAGCAACAGGCTGGGCAAATGTGGTCGCAGAGGCTGTGCTATCCAGCTCCAACCACTCAACCCGAATCCCACCGTCAATACGAAGGTTATCGGTTGCTTGGTATTGCTCATTGATAAATAAAGAGTTGGAAGTACTGGTACCAAAAGCGGTTGCCTGACCCCAACCAGGAGCATAACCCGTTGAGCCGTGGTCAGTTAGTTGACCAACCACTTGCTGATTGCTGTTAACTGCAACAATATCGAGTAATCGAGCATTGTCTTTTACTTCCGTTAAAAACTGCGATTCCCATTTATCAACTGGCAAGGAGTCCGCATCTACATAGGCAAATAACCACCCTATGGTCAGCGTGTGCTGATCACCTTCATAGGTAAAATTGAGCTTGTTAACAAACTGCTCGGCATCATAGCGCGAATAAAGCGGGTAGCTTGTGGTGACTAAGCCGTTTCCGTTTAAATTGCTGACATCTGTCAGTATTTCACCACTATCGACGTATCGATACCGTGCGGCAACGGCGCCATCACTGGCAAACTGGTCCAGCATATTTTGCACATCTTGCTGCCCAAGTCGGGTATTGGCATTGACGAGCGTCGAGTTATCGAAGTTAAGCAAAATATACATGTCGTTTTCAAACTGTGAGTAACGGCCAGCTGTATTTAGCAGCCAACGGTCGCTTAACTCCCAATCTAAGTGATAGCCTAGCGTACTAAACTTGGTATGCTGCCCATCTTTAAGGTCTCGTGTTTTATAGCCGCCATCAGGCTGTAAATAGTGTAAAAAGCGCTGACCATTACCAATTAGGGTGCCATGCTGTGGGTCAACACCAGCAATGCCTTTAGGGTCGCTTTGATCTCTAAGCGGAATAGGCACAAAGAAAGTGGTATGGTCATTAAGGTGTTTGGCAGACAGCGTGAGTTGGCCTTTTTCGAACTCACGCACTAAATTGAGTCGAAGTTGGCCGCCGTGATCTGCGGTAAACTCAGTGTCTCTCACGCCATCCGAGCGACGATAAGAGCCACCGATCGACATTTTCCAGTTGTCACTAATGGGTGTGCCATAAAAGAACTCGCCGCGATACATGCCGTAATCGGCAGCAGTTAAGCGGATCGTCGCTTCTTCAATGTCATCCGGTTTGCGGGTAATAAAGTTTACTAACGCCGCAGGGCCATTGGTGGTCAGTAGGCCTGAGGTGCCCCCACGAACCGCTTCCATATGTTCAATCGTGATATCTTGACGCTGATAAAAATCAACCCAAACGCCGTCGTACACAACAGGTAGCCCGTCTTCTTCAACACCGATATAACGGAAACCTTCACCGCCACGTAGTCCTCTAGGCGCAACATTATTGTTGGTTTCACCACCTGAATCTTCAACCCAAAAGCCAGGCACGCTTTCCAGTAGATCCGCCGTACCTAGCGGTGCTTCTCGCGCCAACTGTTCGGCATTTAAGGTGGTAATTGAGACTGATGATTCCAACTTAGTTTGGCCACGCCCACCGCTGCCAGTGACGACAATTCGCTCAAGGTCGAGTAGTTTCTTTTTTTCTGTATTTACTTGAGCGTCTTGTGCTTTTGTTTGTGCAAGCGCGGCTTGCGAACCCAATAACGCGCCACTGATAGCAAGCGCAATAAGATGTTTGTTATAACGAGATGTATTGTTGCTCATGGTATTCCCTTCATTCTTGTTGTTGGCAGAGCAAGTGAGTGAACGCTCTGTAAACCTATAAACGAACGAAGTGAAAGTTTTAGGAATATTTTTAAGCAAAAAAAATAAAGAGAAGTAACTTTTTGATACTAAGAGGCAAAAGATAATATCGCCAAAGGTTATAATTTCAATATAGTAAATTGCTGTATTCTGTTACTTGACAATTGCAATTTTTAGAACTACATACCATAGACTCATAAGGACATAAAAAACGCCTTCATGAGCCGCCCCACTTGCGCATATAAACAAGGTGAAAGCTTCGTTAGCTTGCGGGTTTCAGTGGGTATTTAACCTGAATTTTTGTACAATTGACGATAAGGAATTCTGTTATGAAAGTAATATCCACTTTAATTATACTAGTATTCAGTGCTTGTGCATTGGCAACTCAAACTACAAATGAGCCTTCCATTCAAACTCAAGTTGAACTAGATAATTTACTTATCAACAATCAGCAACCAATTCATTTAAACTTGGTGTCGTCAACAAGTAGAACTCCTCCTTCGTGTGACTGGAGTGAGTGTGTTGACAATTGTGATGAATCTCGAAAAGATTGCCTCAAAGGTAGCAACTCTTCTAAGTGCGGCCCTATTTATGAGCGTTGTAAAGAACGCTGTAACAAGCGCTGTAAATAGAAGCAGGCATTAGAAAGTGATATATATAGGATATAGTATATTTGCCTTAGTACTGGGGTGCTTTATTGGCGCGTCAAATACCCCAGTCGTTGCTTCTTTTTTTGCGGTTGTCGCTGCTTTATTAGGTACTATTTTTGGCGTTATTAAGATTGAGGTTAATTCACCGACTAAGCAGAAACTCAACTTACTCGGTGCATTAATTGCAATATTTTCAGTATCATTACTCATTGGCGCAATCATTGGGGAAAAATATCGAAACTATGAAATACCACTAAAGCAAAAAATAGTTCCGTGGGAAGGAAAGCAAGCACCTTCTAATACGTATGAAGCGCTCGACTGGATAATAACCGCTAAGAAACTCTCGGCGCTTGGATATAGTACGAATCAAATATCAGAATTGTATGACATTAGGCTAATTGAGAAAGTAAGACTGGAAAAAGTCATTGCTCAAGAACAAGAAAGTCGAAATGACTGTTATACACTTGAAAATACCGTTATATATAACCAATCAAATCCATTTCACACCATGCTTCCGGATAATTTAACAACACCGAAAAAAGCCGCAGCAAGAGGCCCTGCTAGTGAGAAAGACAATTAATCGCTCTGGGCTTAGCTTTCAGAATTAATATTTTCTCATCCAGAAATTAACGAATTGTTAGGCAGTTAGCAGGTGGTGCACTTGGATTTATGCACCAACAAGAACCTTCAAAACTAATTTTGGCCTAATCTACGTCGCTCTACGCTCATGTGGGTGCTGAGAATCGGGGTGATCTCGGACTCTGGGGCGGGAGCAAAAAGGTGGTTGCCTTGGATAAGGTGACAACCATTGAGATTGAGAGACTTAGCTTGCAACGCGGTCTCAACACCTACCGCTACACATTCTACATCCAAGCACTTTGCCATCTGTACAATCAATTTTGCAATATCATTTTGTGAGGCAACCGACTGAGGGGTCGCAAGGAAAGCCGGTGGAATTTTAATGGTTTCAAACGTGAGCTTTTGCAGGTACAGCATGCTGGTATGCCCTACACCAAAATGATCAATTGAGATCCGCATGCCGGTTTGCTCTAATTCCGCCATCACATCCGGTGCTTTATCAAGTAGTTCTATCAGATCAACTTCTTTGATTTCTATTTCAATTTGCCGAGATAGCAACTGATGTTGTGCAGCCTGCTCCATAAAGTTTTTTATTACTGTTTTATTGGTGAGTTCAGCAAGCGAAAAATTAAAGCTAACCACGAGATTATCGTACTTATAAAACCATGTTTTCATCGCCTTGAAAGCTTGTGTTCTGAGCTGCTGCCCAATTTCTACCATCAGATCGCCATCACATGCCGCTTCAAAAAAGTCTTCAGGTAGCAACAATTGTTCATCTTGCTGCCACCTTGCGAGCACTTCAAGTTTTTTAATCTTGCGTGTATGCGCATCGACAATAGGCTGGTAATAAGGAATAAACTCTCGATTTTCTAGCCCCTGAATGATCCGACTTTCTTGCACTAAGCGCTGCTCTGACTCGTGATCTAGGCGTGCGTTATAAAACTGAAATTCCGTTTGTGTGGCTTTTTTAGCTCGATACATTGCCGTATCAGCATGCTTTAACAAAGCTTCCGTGTTATCACCATCATCAGGGTAAATTGCAACGCCTGCACTCACAGTTGCTTTTAGGCTAACTTGGCGCAAACAATACT